>SKJJ01000037.1 GCA_007115975.1 Chitinispirillum sp. | reverse complement strand
CTAGGTTCAAAACGCGCAAGAGCACAGAGGATGGCTGATTGTTGGTGGGCTCTGGGCAGTACTAATCCCTGCGCAGTAATTGCTGTGCAAGTTCAACGATAAATTGACATAATTGCAGCACCGCGTTGCAACTGGAGCATGGTGGATGGAATGTAGCTTTTTTTGGAAAAAAAACATGCTGCGTAGGTAAGAGCTATTTAAACAGGTCCTGCTGCCCTGATATGATCTGGTCAAAGCTGCTGTTCATCTGTTCAAGGAGTGTGTCGGCGATTGGTTTTAATTGACAATCAACATAGTGGCTGTAGTCAATGGGTGCGGTGCGTTTTTCCAGTGGCTGGGGACCGTCTGTGGTTATGTAATAACGAATCACTCCTGAGGGGGAGTCAAGAAGTCTGGCCGCCTGTGCGTGGGGAGGGATATTCACGGTGTATTCATCGATTCGTTTTCGCAATCTTTTTTTGTAAACCAATTTTTGGTCAAATATACCCTGTTTGAGCAGCTGTACGGTATTGATTATATAGTCATCGAGAGCCTTTTTTGTAAAAACCCGCATGAAAAGTTCATGCTGGAACTCCTTTGCTAGATCGGTCCAGTCACTTCGTGCTGACTCCATCCCTTTAAAGAGTAGTCGTTGTATGCACCCCTGTTTGTCTGTAGTTGCGCCGCAGTAATGTTTTTTGCTGCCCTGAGTGGTACCTCGTATCGAGGGCATGAAAATATGGGAAAAGAGCGTCTCAAACTGAAGTTCAAGGGCTGAACGGGCATTAAAAGTTGTTTTGATGTGATCGGTAAGCCACGTTGTCACCTCTTTTGCAAGCTCATGACCGGTTGTCTCTGTGACCGTGAGTTTCGATTCATCCGGAAGAACAAAAAGTGAATCGGTATCTCCGTAGATCACTTTCAGTCCCGGTATGGATTCAATATATTCAATTGACTTTTTAAGAATATACTGGCCGGTAATGGTAATGGTGGAGGCGATCTCCTGTGAAAAAAATCTGCAGCCTGTTGAACCAAGAACACCATAGAAACTATTCATTAGGATTTTGATCGCCTGAGATAGGAACGGGTTATTCTCCTTTCTGGCCACAGCTCTGCTCTCCATCAGGTCGTGAATTATTTCCGGAAGTAGGTGGCTTTGGACAGAAAAGTGCGTTTGGGCGGGATTGGAAACGGATAGCTCATCGGTTTTGCGGAATCCAAGCGGATCGATCAAAAAGGTCATGATTATTGATGGATAGAGGCTTTTAAAGTCAAGCACCATCACTTCACGGTAAAACCCGGGCTTAGGCTCCAGGACATACCCACCAGGAAGGGGCTGGGAAGGAGGGGCAATATCCTGAAGATCATTTGCAACGTAGCCGGCACGGTGAAGCCGAGGCAGATATATGTAGTCAAACGAAGCGATGCTGCCGCCGGTTCTGTCGAGAAGAAGGCCCGATTTTTTTGAGCGCTCAAGGGCAATCTGGAGCAACCCTGTTTTGTCAAAAATCTCAAGAGTCAGCTGTGCATCGGTGAGGTTATAGAGTGCAAGCTTGATTTTGTCTGTTGCAAAGAGGTGGTCGATCTCTTTGATCTTTTGGGGGCCTTTGAGTTCGATGGTTTTTACTTTGCCCAATAGTTTTGAAGCAACATGGTTAAGGGAATACTCTTCAAAAGAGTGGTGATACGCCCGTAGCATTAGCGGCAGGTCAAGAACAGCGCGTCCGGGAATCCGTGCAATGTGTTTTGCGTTTTTGTTCTCTAAAACAACTGCACCACTTTCCCGACCCATCCCGAATGGGAGGCGGTGTACCCGGGACCGCTGAGCGAGTACATTGAGGTCAAAATCTGTTACGTTCCATCCTATTATAATATCAGGGTCGTTTTCCCGAACAAACGCAAAAAATGCAACAAGCAGCTCTTTTTCATCCAGGCAGAAGGTAATGTTTTCATGCGTGTTTTGAATGCGTTCACCTCGAATAAAAACGGCAGACTCCTGCTGACTCTGAGAGGCAATACTGTAGATCTCGCCGGTTGAGACGCACGTTTCGATATCAATAGAGAGCACTTTTAGCACAGGAGTGAATTGGCATCCCCGTATTTTGGGGTTTCTGTAGGTTATGGCCGAGTTTACCATGGATGGAGTACCCGTGATCTCCATTGCCCCCATGACCATCCGCTCCATTAGGTAGCGTTCCAACGGGCGGATGTCTGATTCAAATACGTTATATCCTTTTGTCCGAAGCTCTTTAGCGCTTTGTTGCATACTGTGGGAGGTGGAGAAGTATAAACAGTCAATTTTTTGATTGTCAAAAGTACTCATTTCAAGCGATGTTCGCTTTGTTGCACCAAAGGTGCTGTTTGCAGAGAGTGTGGTGGGGATGAAAAACAGCGGCTGATAGTTGTCGACAATTATCTTTACCGGCCTGTTCTCCTCAGTGCATGCCCATAGTACAATTTCATATCTGTTATTATAGTCCCGGCCCTGAGCGGTGAGAAGAAAGCATCTGAGAGAGTTGCTGTTTTGAGAATTCATGGATAGAAAATGTCTCGGTGTATTCAATAATAGTGTGAACCGTTTGCAATCCAAATATAAATCTGTTTGCCTCTGTTTAAAAATAATCGCATCGTAAAGGGAAAAGATAGCGTGTTTCTGAATACCACCTGTTGTAACTTTATTAGGGCAAAACCGCAAAAAGTTGCTGAAATGAAACAGAGTAGTTTATTTTGTAGTAAACAGTAATGGCATTATGTCTTTGTGTTAAATTGAAAGGAAGTACTAATGAGGAAACAGAAACTCTTAATGGCTTTAACAGTACCGGTTCTTGCTGGTCTGTTTTCCGTTGTGAATGCGAGGGATATGCTTGCACGATATATGGATGATATCAAAGCCGGGCCATCAACCTATTATACTCCTGAAGCGGCACGATATTATGGTCAATCAAGTCAGGGGAGAGAGGCATTTGAAAAGAGTTTTCAGGCGATGCGCAGCCTTAGCGATATGGGCATGGCATCCTCACCCGCAATTGCCCTAATTATCGAAAAATTTCCTGCCGCGGTGCATGTTGCAACCGTATCAGGTAAAAGGTTTACAGGAGGTGAACCCTTTGATGATTGGGTAAGCACCTTTATAATTGGCGGAAAAAGCAGCATAATGCTCTCACCGCCGTTTCTGGATGATCGGGCGATGATGCTCTGTGAATCATCTATCGATGTATCACACACACTCAATTTTATAGAAAAAAACGAGGGCGCTGGCGGAGCGATACGAAGTGCTCTGGTTGATATTCATATTATCTACAGGGTAAATCTTGCCGCATGTATGCTCTCAGGAATCACCGGGATCAATGCCGGAAGTACACCGGATGGGTGGCGTAATTGGTTAATGGCAAATGAGCACATGGTTCCCGGCTATGCTAATGCACCAGCACAATTGGCTCCTCATGTGCACGGTCACCCCAATTTCAAGGATTTCGTTGTTGGTGGTCGGTACCGGTTGCTCATGGTTACCAAACAGGATCTTAATGGTACTGTTATCTCTGTTTCTGATACCGCGATTGTATTTGAAACTGCCGATGAAAACAGAAGGTTTCGGTTGCTAAGAGAACAGATTTTCAGAAGCCGTTTAGTGGAGTTGCCCGAAGAGAAGCAGGCACCATCTAACGCTACTCCAGCAAAGCAACCGGAACAACCTCCGCAGACAGCCTCTTCACCGACCCCGTCGGCGCAATCTGCAGCCGGCAAGGCCTTTGTATTTGAGGATCTGAATCTGCTCAGAGAGGGAACAAATATTGAAGTTACACTCAATAACGGCTCTCTTTTAGTGGGAAAATTACACTCCTTTGATGGAAAAATTTTGACTCTTGAACTAGTGGGGTTAAGAATTCCTCTGCGGGGTACCGTGGTGGAGAGTGTTGTTGTGCCCCGATAAAAAGCTGTTGCTTTTAGAGAATGATGGGCTTAACTGTTTTCAGTTGAGTCCTTTTTTTTCGTGGTTAGCTCTTCTGTTTCTTTCCGGAAGTTCCTTACCGGGGATTTGGAGCAGAACTGGCAACACTTGTGGGAATTAGAGGGCGCACAGATGGGGCAAAGCAGGTACATAAAAAAGGGACTCAACTATTCAGTCGAGACCCTTTTTTCATTAGAAAACATCTTTTTCAGGTAATAATCTTGCTCACAGGATATTCAACAATTCCGCTTGCTCCTGCTCTCTTTAGCTGAGGTATGACATGTTTTGTATCGTAGAAGGGGAGTATCGTTTCTACCGCACACCATCCCTTATCAGAAAGATGGGAAACAGTAGGGTTGTGAAGGGCCGGAAGAATTTCAAGAACAGCATCCAAACAGTGCTCTTCAATATTGCACTTAAGCCCCACGTAGTTTTCGGCAACCAGCGTGCCAAGGAGAATCATTTTTAAGTTCTCCAGTTTACCCCGTTTTTCTTGGTCGTTCCAGGTCGCCTTGTTGGCGATTATCACGGTACAGGTTTCCATCAGAATGTCAATAATCCTAAGCCTGTTTGCTCTGAGTGATGAACCAGTTTCGGTGATATCTACTATGGCATCCACCAGCCTTGGAGGTTTCACTTCCGTCGCACCCCAGGAAAATTCTACATCTACCGGGATCTTTTTTGCTTCGAAGTATCGCCTGGTGGTTGCAACCAACTCAGTGGCTATTCTTTTACCGGTAAGGTCTTCGGGTTTTTGAAATGCTGATTCTTCGGGCACCGCAAGAACCCATCGACACTTTTGCCGGGAGCTTTTGCTGTAATTCAGTTCAGCAACTTCAACCACATCTGCACCGTTTTCAGAAACCCAGTCCTGACCGGTAATGCCGCAGTCGATAATACCCTGCTCTACATACCGTGGAATCTCCTGTGGACGCATTAGAATCAGATCCAGCTCCGGATCATCACAGCTGGGGTAATATGATCTCTCTTTGCAGGTCATATGAATCCCGGCTTTATTAAACAGGCCTATTGTTGATTTTTCAAGACTGCCTTTTGGAATACCCAATGATAGTTTCATGAAACGCAACTTTCCTGTGTCTGTTCCTTGAACTCCTTGATAAGTTGCGGCAGAATTTCCATCACATCGCCTACTATACCAAGATTTGCTATCTGAAAAATGTCAGCATCCCGATCCTTATTGATTGCAATAATATAATCAGATGACTGCATACCTGCCATGTGCTGGACGGATCCTGATATGCCACAGGCGATATACACCTTGGGGCAGACCGTTTTACCCGTCTGGCCGACCTGGTGTGAATAGGGGATCCATTCACTGTCAACTGCAGCACGGCTTGCCCCCACTGCACCGCCAAGCACTTCAGCGAGCTCTTTAATCAGGGCAAAATTTTCAGGTTTTCCCATACCTCTTCCACCTGAAACAATGATGTCTGCTTCAGCAATATTTACGGTCGATTCTATCTCTTTAACAATGTCAATGATTGTGGTCCGCTCTTTCACATGGCCGGGTGTAATAGTGTGAATAGCCACTTCACCGGTCCGTTTTGCATCGTACTCTGCTGCTTTCATTACTTTGTGGCGAACCGTGGCAATTTGCGGACGATGATGAGGAGCCACAATGGTTGCCATAAGATTACCGCCAAACGCCGGACGGGTACCTAACAGCAACTTACGCTCCGTATCCACATCAAGTCTGGTACAGTCCGCAGTGAGACCTCCCCATACCCGTGCTGCTACTTTTGGAATAAAGGAGCGGCCAACGGCAGTTGCACCTGCCAGCAGAATCGACGGTTTCTCCTGGTCAACAAATTCGCTTACAAGCTGAGCATAAGAGTCATCCCTGAAACTCTTTAAATCGGCTCCATCCATGTAGACAACTCTGTCCGCACCATACTTCACCATTGTTTCTGCTACCTTGTGCATATCACTACCAATAAGTACTGCCACTAATTTTTCACCCAACTGGTCTGCCAGTTTTCGTCCTTCTCCAAGCATCTCGTAGGAGACACCGGCAACAGTGCCTTCGTGCTGTTCTAAAAAAACGGCGACATTTTTGTAGTGAGAGATATCTATGTCTGCACTGGAGGTCTTGGTTATGGTGATAGCCTGATATTTTTTGCATGCTTCGATACATGCGGCGCAGAGGTTACATTTTTCCGGATCGACAACCGCTTTTTTGTCAACAACTTCAATTGCATTTTGAGCACAGGCTCTTACGCAAAGAGTGCAGCCTATACATTTGTCAAGATCAACTGTAATTCCCATGTATATGTGCTCCTTCTATTTGATTACGCCGAGGCTTTGAATGGTTGATTTAACTTTGCTGACCAAATCAGAAACGTCACCCTGTATAATTTCTCCGCCGCTTTTCTTTTCCGGGACAAACGATCGCAGCACCTGTGTCGGACTGCCTTCAAGGCCGATCCGTTTAGGGTCAGTGTTCATGTTGGTTGTGTTAAGTGTGGTGATGACCGCTTTTTTCGCCTTCATTTTCCCTTTCAGCGAAGCCATTCTGGGAGTGTTGATCTCTTTAACCACGGTTATCAGTCCGGGAAGAGGCATCTCAACAACATCATACCCCTCTTCCATGAGACGCTCGACGCGAATTGATGTATCGGTGATCTCCTCTACTTTTCTGACCCAGGCTACAAATGGAATGTTCAGCATCTCTGCCACCCCGGGGCCAACCTGTGCCGTGTCACCATCAATGGCCTGTTTGCCACAGATGATCAGATCTACCTCTTCCAGTGTTTCGATCCCTTTGGAAAGAGTGTAGGAAGTTGCCCAGGTATCGGAACCGGCAAAAGCACGGTCTGAGATCAGATATCCTTCATCAGCGCCCATAGAGATCGCTGTTCGAAGAGCACTGTCGGCTTGTGGTGGTCCCATAGTAACCACTTTTACTGTTCCGCCAACTTTTTCTCTGATTCGTAACGCCTCTTCAATGGCATATTCATCAAATGGATTGACAACAGCCTCAACACCATCCCGGATAAGTGTGCCGGTGTCAGGATTGATCTTTACCTGAGTTGTACCAGGTACCTGCTTTATTAACACTACAATATTCACGACGATCCTCCTTGAGGATAACTCTTTTTCGTTAAAAAGATATTTGGAACATGAAAATATAGTTTTTGAACCGATTTGGTGCAATTGGAAACCACTTGGGAAATTACGGCACAGATTTATTCCTATTGGCTAGTATTGCCCTCCTCAAAAAAACTCAGATTGAATCATGAATTGTCTTGATCGATAAAATCGGAGGTTTTATTTTCTGGGCACGTTTGAATTGTACCTACCTAACCTGAAAGGAGAGATTCAGTGGACAACGGCGATTATCGAAGTTGTGACGATGTTCCCATATGCAACAGAATCTTAAATTTCAACGACCCATTACAATGGTGGTTAGGTACACTGCACGAGAACGTAATAGACGTTTGATCCAGTTCCTGCTCTATACCTGATCATTCATTGGGTTTGGCTGTACACAAGAGTGGATTTTCGGCATAAGAAAGGAGCCTGGAAATGAATAAAGAGATACTCCGCGAAAAAATCTGGGAAGTACTGCAGGGTCACTCTGTTGAGGAAGTTAAAACTCATCTTGATAATTTACACCCCTCCGTAACTAAAGAAGTTCTTGAAGGTTTTAGTAAAGAGGAGATTCTCAGGATTCTTTATATAGTAGCGCCCGAAAAACGTGCAGACCTTTTTACGTATTTCGAACTCCCTGAGCAGATTGAATTTCTGGACATGATGGATGAAAAATCCATTCTTGATCTGGTCACTTATCTTCCATACGATGAAACAACCGATATTCTGCTTGAACTCCCTGAAGATCGTCATCGTGCGATTTTTAGAATGCTTGCAAAAAAGGAGCGCGAAGAGATCCTTCGTCTTGAATCGTATCCCGAGGGAACCATTGGCTCCATTATGACCTCTGACTATGCCTATCTGCCACCGTCACTGACTGCAAGTCAGGCCATAAATAAACTGCGCAGGGACACCTCTGATCCTGAGACAATGTTTTATGCCTATATTCTGGATTCAAACAAACACCTGCTTGGTGTTGTATCCCTCAAGCAGCTAGTGCTGGCAAATTCCAGTGGTGTTGTTGATGACTTTATGCAAAAGGACATAATCGCTCTCAATGCACGTTCACCGGTGAGAGATGCGGTCATTGAACTGGAGAAATCTGACCTTCTGGCATTACCAGTTTTGGATAGTCAGGGCAGAATGGCTGGTATTGTAACGCATGATGATATCGCCGATGTAGCAAAAGAGGAAACCACCGATGATTTCCACCGTATTGCTGCTGCACCGGGACTTGCATCAATGAACCTTAAACTAATAAGTTTCCCTCAACTGCTCATGAAAAGACTCCCCTGGCTTCTTGCGTTGGTGTTTATGAATGTCTTTTCCGGGGCCGGAATTGCCTATTTTGAAGACACTATTGAAGCTGTTGTTGCACTGGTGTTTTTTCTGCCCCTTTTAATCGATAGTGGTGGAAATGCAGGTGCACAATCTGCAACCCTTATTATTCGAGCACTTGCGGTTGGAGATGTGCGAATGAAAGACTGGTTTTTTTTCCTGCGCAAAGAAATATCCATTGCTCTTACAATGGGGGTGGTGATGGGTATGGGGGTGTCGCTGGTTGCTGCATTTAGAGCTCCTGAGGTCATGGTTATTGTTGCTATGACCATGGTTTGCACTGTTGTTGTTGGTAGTCTTATAGGGATGCTTTTACCCTTTGCTCTTACCAGATTGAAACTGGATCCGGCTACAGCAAGTGCCCCTCTTATAACTTCCCTGGCAGATATAAGCGGGGTAGTGATCTACTTCTCAATTGCTAAGTGGTATCTGGGGTTGTGAACGAAAAACAAAATTGGGTATGAAAAGGTGTGCCAACCCATTTGCCGGCACACCTTTTTTTGTGTCTTAAACCTTGATGGTGCGTTTTTTTATGTGACAATCTGAATACCGCCCGTTTCATCTGCACCCGGAATCTGGTGTTGTTTTAATCAGACATACACCTGAACAAACAACACTGCAATTGATGGCGCAGCGCAGGGGTTATTGTGCATGCTTTTCTTTCTCCTTTGATGGCTGTCGACGCTCTGCAAATTTAAAAAGTAAAGGTTACGCCAAATCCCAGAACTGCTAGTGCAGCGCAAACTGCTCCTGTGATTTGAGCTGAGCGACTTTTTGCATACTTATCTTTGTAATAGGCGGCACGTGCAGAATGGGTGGTATTCTGATAATAGTCGCCATAAGTGCTTCTGTACATCGATGCAACTGTAAATAAAGCAACTCCTCCGGCTCCCAGTGTCGCAGAGCCTACTCTATAGAACACCGTCCTGTTGTTTTTCCGATTACTGCCTTTGGGTATATCATTGTAATGATTGGTGGTACCCCCTTTGGTGTTGTCTACGTTCCATGAAGTGACAATTGGTACCCCTGGCTGCACCGCTACCATTTTATCCTCTCGTGCGATACTGGTATATCCGTTGTTGAAAAACGCTGCATTTTCAATGACTATTTTTGTTGCGTCAGATCGGATATTGATGCCGAAGGTGCTGTGTCTGATTTTCGTGTATGCAATCGAGACAAATTCCGCTTGAGTTGTAATCTCGATGCCGTTCCAATCAAATGGTTCGGGGCTTGTAGATTCTTCCCGTGCAGGTTTTTCATTGATCGATGTAAGCAGGATTGTATTCTCTGCTTCTCCATCACAATGTAGTATCCCAAAAACTGTAATACCAGAAAATTGCTCAAAATAGAGTTGCGTTCCGGGAGTTATTCGCAATGTTTCCCCTTCAGGTACATACAGGGTTCCATCAATAACGTACTCACCCCTCTGGAGAACACCGGAGACTTCTCCGCTAATCCGCTCTGCTGCGTTAACGTTTGACGAAAGCAATAGAACGATACATAGTAGTACTAGTCGTTTCATATATGCCCTTTACTATAATGGGTTAACTGAATCCACATACTGTAAAGTGATCCATTGTTTTGTATTGAGACTGTAAGATTGGGAGATTCTGAAAGGAAAAAGAAAGTGCTACTCTTAAAATTAATGATTTTTGTTTGATGGTTCCGGATATATTTTAGTTGTTAGGTTTGAAAAATTATCTCTTCGCGAAGTACTCTCATTTTTGTCTCTATAATCTAATAAATTAGAAAAACGAAACGTTACAATAAAATCTTTTTTTTCAGGAGATTGAAATGTCTATACACCGTGCTGCAAATCAGGCAAGATATCTTTTCGCATGCGGAGAACTTGATAAAAAGGTGTTTGAAGTGGAGCGTTTTTACGGGCAGGACAGGATATCATCTCCCTATGATTTTTCAATTGAACTCAGATCAGACCGCCCGGATATTGTCTCCAGAGATGTTATTGGTAAGCAAGCAACTTTATACATCTTCAGAAAAGGAGACTATTATCTGTATTCAGGTGTTTGTACCGAGTTTTCCTACTTGAAAAGCACTGCCGATTACAGCGCTTATAACGTAAAGTTGGTGCCTAAGCTTAAGCTTCTGGACTACAATGTGCAGACCAGGGTGTTTCTTAAGATGAGCATTCCCCAGATAATTTCTAAGGTTCTTGAGGATGGAGCTCTTTTCAACTATTTCAAAATTGATATTCAGGGAGATTTCCCGGAAAGGGAAACCGTACTTCAATACCAGGAATCTGATCTTAATTTCATTACCCGCTTGATGGATGAGGCGGGGCTGTACTACTTCTTTGAGGAACAATCCCTGTTGCCCGAAGATGTTGGGTCTGTACATAGTGAAACGCTTGTAATCAGCAACAAACCTTCATCATATCGTTTTATCGACGGAGAGCCTCTGCTCTGTTTTAAAACTCCATCATCTATGGAGAGTAAGCAGGGTACGGAATCGGTAAACAGTCTGGTCTGTAGTAACAGTGCTGTTGCAAAGAGGGTACTGGTGAAAAATTACAACTATCGTACACCTGAAGTTACTCTTTGTGCGGGCACTACTGTTGAATCCGGAACCGTCGGAACAGTCTATCACTACGGTAAAGAGTTTTCTGATATACAGGGAGCAGAGCATGCCGCAGAACTTCTTCGGGACAGGATGATTTCAGAAATCTCAAGAGTTAATGGAAAGAGCAATTGTGCCGGATTCAGGGCTGGGAGCCGGTTTGAGCTCTGTGAGCACCAAAGAGGTGAGTGCAATGATGTGTACCTGATCTGTGAGGTGGTGCACAGGGGTACCAATAACAGTGTAACCGGGTGTGTTGATGCTACAGAATACAGTAATGAGTTCAACTCCGTATCTTCCGATCTTATCGGTAAGTATAAGCCACCGGTTGATATCAGAACACCCAAAGTAAACGGTGTTTTCACTGCAATGATTGAAACCGATGGCTCTGAATACGCCGCAATAGATGAAATGGGCCGTTACAAAATAAGAATGCCTTTTGATCTATCGGGGGTTCCAAATTATAATGCTTCAAAATACATACGTCTTGCTCAACCCTATAGCGGAGCCAATTATGGTATTCACTTTCCGTCTCATGAGGGTGGTGAAATGATTCTTGCCTGTATTGACGGAAATCCAAACAGACCCATAGGTTTGGGTATGGTGCCCAATGCCAGTACCATCTCTCCTGTAGTCAATGCAAATAAGACGCACAATGTAATCCGTACGGCCGGAAAAAATGAGATACTTCTGGATGATGCGGCAGATAAACAGAAAATCCGTATCACTACTGCTGCATTAAACGGCGTGGTTCTTGATGATGAAAACAGGCGGCTGCTTTTGCAAACAACTGATGAAAACAGTTTTTTAATCGATGATTGCAACGAGGCTTCAGTTTGGAAAACCGGCAGCCATACTGTTGCAATGAGTTATAAAAGCAGCAGAGAAGAGATTGCCATCACTACCGCCAAAGGACATGTTATTACAATTGATGATACCAATAAGAGTATCTCTATCTGCACAGAAAAGGGGCATACCATTCAGCTTGATGATCAAAGCGGTACAATGGTGCTTACTGATTGCAAACAGAAAAGCTCGGTTACACTGGACAGTCAAAAAGGGTTGATACTCGATTCAAAGGGGGAAATATCGATAAAGGCAGCAAAGGACGTATCCATTGAAGGGCAAAACGTATCCATACTGTCCACAAGAGGTGAGATTAATGTTAACGCAACACGGGATCTCTCTTTTAGTGGTATGAACATACATGAAAAGGCAAAGATGGATCTTGCAATGGAGGGAATGAATACAAGTATCAAGGCACAGGTGAATGTGGGTATAGAGGCAGGGGTGGCAACAGAAGTGAAGTCCAGTGTAAAGACTACAATAGCTGGTGCCATGACTGAGGTAAGCGGAAATGGGATGAATACGATTAAGGGTGGGGTGGTGATGATTAATTAGGGCACCAGCGTCAATGAGGGCTTCAACTCCATGTTCATTAATGTAATCAGGCATAATGCTCAACTGAAAGACTTCGAAAAGATGGCAGAGAACTTAAGTGCCAGAAAATGGAAAGAAACCGTTCAGAGGTTTTAGGGTCATTCAGCAAATTCCCCGCGTCTGTAATGGTAGGGGAGTTGTCTCTCTTTTTGTACTCGATAAATTCTCATAACGATTGACGATCGTGTACATCTATTTTATTATGTGAAGAGTTAGAGATTCTGAGTTTCCGTCTGAATGTTTACTGCGATTGGTAATTTCACACAAATCAGGAGTTTTTCATGAAATGCACACTGTCACTCTTAGCAGTGTTCATGTTTCTGCTTACCAGTTCTTTTGCACAGGTAACCTTAAGGGGTAACATAAGCGGAACATTCAGCCCCGATTCGGGTACATACTCAGTCGCTGCAGGGCACAATATTTATGTTGATGTTGAAGACACTCTCATCCTTTTGCCCGGTACACATCTGGAAATGAGTGATGGAGCAAACTTTAATATCTACGGGGTTGTTATTGCACATGGTGAAGAGGAAAAGCCCATAATTATAGGTGCAGGGGAGGGAAGAGGGATTATTTATATGAGTTGGGGTGGTGTATTCATCGGAGAGAATATTGAGTTCAGCAAGCTTGGTGGGCACACTTTGGATGAATCTGTCTACTCGTTTATTGTGAAAGATTCCGCATATCTTGAGATTAATAACTCTTCGATCACCGATTCCTATGGACACCTGTTCTATTTACACCAAAATGGAATGGTCAGGGTGACAAATTCAGATTTTCGAGAGTTAACAAGTTACGTGAAAGGTGATTATTCCTATACCGCTCGTGCTAGAGGAAAAAATATTCCCATACTGGAAAACAACACTTTTCATACTGCCGATAGTGTAATAAATGGAATATATATCGGAAATAGGAACTACTATGAGCAAGAGTATGTGCTGTCCAAAAGTGAACTCCCTTATATTGCAAGCGGGCTTAATTACGATTATAGCAGATACCCTCCCTATCGGAAAAACATGGTTCTAGAACCCGGAGTGGTCCTGAAGTTCTTTGGAGGAGTACTGAGCAGTGCAGACCTACTGATAAAGGGAACAGAAGATGAGCCGGTTATAGTAACAACAATCTTTGATTCAACCTATGGAGGGAACACATGGCCTGGTGAACCCGTTGAAGAATCGCGGTGGGGGTGGGAGTTAAATGTGCCGGATCGCAGGATAATATCGAATGGGGATGGTCATGGTGGGTACGATACTATCGCTGGTTCACTTACTGTATCAAACGCGGTGATAAGGTATGGTGCTATATACTGTGGCGATAGTTCAGAAACCAGTGTCGTTAACAGCACTATTCATTCACCGTTTAGTACTCCCTTCACGGCTAAAAATGCAATGGTAGAGATCTCAAACTGTTTTTTTTCTGCGTTGCCCACCCCTCTTTCCATTGTCGTTGCAGCAGAGAATTGTGTGCCGGTTTTAACTGATAATACATTCGAAACAGGGCAGGGGAGTCTGTTGGTTAACAGTCTTGCGTTGAATATGGGTTGGTATTCAGACCTCTATGTTAAAACTATACCTTCATCAACGATCCCATGGTACATTACAGGAATTGACAATAATCAGCCATGTTCAATCACTATTGAGAGTGGGAATGTTATCCTGATGGAACAGGACATCAATTTAAATCAACCGGCGCATTTTGAAGTGAAGGGAACCTCCAAAGCTCCTGTAGTTTTCACCTCTCTTTATGATGATGAATACGGTTTGGCCCTAAAAGATGGAAATAGATGGAAGGGTATTACTATTGGTAGTCCTTCCAATGAGGGTACGTTTACTTTCAAAGCAACCCATACAAGTTTTCTTAATATTGGCAGTGAAGGGATAAATGCCCGGGGAGAAGATACCCACGTGGATCTACAATACTGTACCTTCGCCCACATAGACAACGTTGCACTGGTTACCAGCGATCTCAGTGGTGGAAGCAGCTTTGTTGTAAACAACACAAACTTTTTTCAGTCTTCTGGAGGAGTTGATAATTATGACACACGGTTCCTCTGGCACGGCGGAATTCCGGTTGATGCCAGATACTGCTACTGGGGGGATGAATCCGGACCTGAACATCTCACCGCAAATCCCCTGGGAAAGGGAATCGAGGTAACTGGGGATGTCCTTTTTGATCCGTGGAGAATCAACCCGCAAGGAGAATTCGTTGACCCACAGGATCCCGGTGCCTGCATACCGTTTAACACCGACCATTTGATTAATGTGGGAGGCCAGGTCAGTTTTGTGCAGGGCAGGGCCAGGTATATACGTGCCAATTGCCAGAAGGGAAGGATACGCCGCAATATGCCATTGTCACCCGGAGATACTTACATTACCGGTGAAAACAGCGCTATTGAACTTTATTTTGGAAGCGGTGAATTTATTACTCCGGGAAGGTTGCCTGGAGAAAACGGTGCATCCTCCACCATTAGATTATATGAAAACACCTCTTTCCAGCTTATGTTCACAGAAGAGCAACCGCGGACAAAATTCAGCCGTGGCCGGGCGTTTTTCAATGATGCCTTTGAGAAAATGCTGGAAATCTTTGGATTTGACACCTATGAGGTTGAAACCCCATCCAACGTGGTTGGAATTAGGGGTACCGGTTTTTACCTTGAGGCCGACAGTACAGAAACAACTATTTACCTTGTTTCGGGGGAAGTTACCATAACCGATCTGCATGGTACAGAGCGTACACTTTCCCCTGGAGAAAAGATCACCACCAATCAGAACGGCTTTACCGCAGAGGCGACTGCAATAGTTGAAGGTGATCTGGAATATTTTGAGAACTTCACTTTTCATCTCGACGATAACAACGAGTTATGGGAAGATGAGTCCCTCTTATATACTACATCCTTCGATATTCATCAGGAACAACAGCATATTGACACTTTGAGAATTGTGTTCAGAAGCACTTTTTTACAAAATGCCTCACCATGCCTAAACTTAAAAGTCCTCTCTGAGCATGATCAAAACCGATACGAAACAAATCCCTGTCTTGAAGAGTATGCGTGGTTTGAAAATGACTCCACAATTGTTATTCATTTTGCCCATAACCCATCACTTGGTAATGACATCGGGACTATCGGTATCGCATTTGATAACCTTGCTTTTACCACTGGCGACACTTTAAGTGATACTATCTTTCTACATTGGAATGTATTATTCAACAATATTTCTCCAGAAAGACTTGCTTCAACGTCCAACAGAGTGAACAAGGTCTCTTTTGATCCGTCCAAAAAACAGATTTATGCAAATTTTAGTCTTGTAGAAAAAATGGAGATCGATTTTGTATTGTATAGCCTTTCCGGCAAGGCCCTAAGGGGACTCAGCACGGGAGTTTTACATCCCGGGCACCATACGATTACTCTTCCAATGTGCAACACTGCCAAGGGAAGATACATCTTAAGTACCAGATTCGGTGCTGATTTACAGCATACAATGATCACTATCATACAGTAGGAATGGCTGCATTTGAGCAGTTGTTCCGATAGTGGCCTAGGGCAAAAACTATCGCAAACGCAGGCTAAGGATTTGATGGTGAGTTAAGCTTTTTTACGGACAACTCTTGCAGGGCCCTCTTCATTGTACCACAGGTTATGGGGCCTCGGGCGGAGGAGAGGATGAATTAGTTTCTCGCCTGTCTTCAAAACTACATCTTTGTACCCCCAAGCTTTATTGGCAACCACTGTAATTATCTGAGCAGACTTAACAGCAGTTCATTATTGATAAGTGCTCTGTTTTTCAGCTCCGGAAGGTAGCGGTTGATCCTTTGCAATACCGAAAGTTTGTTGTCCCACGCTCTGTCGATGTGTGCGATTAGTCTTCCGGCATTGACCAGGTGAATAGGGGGCATTTCGAGGCGCAGCTCTTCAAGAAACCCGTTCACTTTGGGAGAGTAGGGGAGGCCCACGAGGGGTACCTGTTTTATGGCAGAGAAGATGAGGAAGTGGAGCCTCATTCCCACGGATAAATTGAATTGCGAAATGATGTTCAGAAGTTCTCCGGCAGTGTAGTCTCCCTGTAACACGGTAGCCTGTTGGGGGCGCAGCATCAGAGATATGACAGCGTGGCAGTGCTGAAGGTCCAGTACCCTTCTCTCCATGGGGACAAAGACCGCAAGCGCGTTAAACCGATCGATAATATAATCGGCTGTGTTTGCCAGAATCATGTGGTAGTTATCCTCTTTTATATCGGGTGCAGCCAAACCTGGCTCCCGAACAGAAATTCCGACAAGACGTTGTCCGGGCCTGATCCCTTCCTGAATTAGTGTGGTTTCGTTGATTGGTTGTTCTTGGAGCAGCAGTGCCGGATCCGCAGTGATGTAGATCTCTTTTCGTATTCCAATCTCCTCTAGGATATGCTTTGATTGATTATCTCTGACGGTGATAATGTCTGCTCTTTCCAGTATTTCTTTTACATAATTTTGGGTGTGACTATCCAATAGTGGTCCGGCACTTATCGCATAGACCATAAAGGGAACCTTTTTCTCCAGGGCTAACAGTGGCTCTCTGAGGTAGGACTTTACATCCCCGTCGTAGAGAATGCCACCGCCACCGAGTATAAAGATGTCCAGTTTTTCGATCTCTTTGGCGGACTGGTCGCGGCTTAATCTCTTAACTGGTATCGCTCTTTCGATCTGGTGGCGCTTGATGGTGTCAGCGGGGTCTTTGGAAAAGACGGTGATGTGTGCCCTAACAGAGGAGCGGATGAGTTTTATGATACAGTGCAAAATCGCCTCATCCCCAAGGTTGAATCCCCCATAGGAACCAGAAATGCCGATTTTTGCTGATGAACGGTTTGTTCTCAAGGTATCCTCTTTTCCACAACACCCAACCCTGTTATCAGTATACCGCAATATCTGTACCCTTTTATCTTTGGTTTTTACCGTTTTTAAAATGAGAGAACAACAACTATCAGCTGTTCCCCCGGGCCATGCACTTAAAGGCATTTAGTTTGCACTGTACAAAAAAACAAGCTGGAATAATGGTTCTGGTAGGGGAACCCAAATTAATCTAAAGAGGAGTAGCGGTATGAGAGTGATTGTCGATGAGTGCTGCAGCGGGTGTGGCTTGTGCGCAAGTATCTGTCCGGACGCCTTTGATGTGGGAGAGAGCGGCAAAGCTGTTCCCCGGCATAAGACTATTCCTGAATATTTTCAGCTGGAATATGAAAGTGCTGCCAGGAATTGTCCGGAACAGGCCATTAAAATTTTCTCCAGAGTATAAAGAAAGTACCTACATTTTTTCGTAGGTACTTTCTCCCTTTAAGCCTTCTCAAGAAGCGCAACCCAATCAGCGGGAAGTCCCTGCTCCCAGCTCTCAATCTCCTCTATTGGCTGATGATCCTTGGCGCAGTGAAGTACTGTTTGGACCAGTGTTCGTGCATGGTCCTCACTGAGCCTAAATTGTGAACATATCCCCCTAAAAAACTGCTCTGTAGTGCTATTGGTTGAATGGGCCTGATGTCCCCTGAGGGTCTCATAATCAAGTGGTTCAGGAAGATCGTTGGCAAACTGATGTGCCAGAGGAGATCTCATGCGGCTTGCAAGCGTTCCTAGCACCGCTTTGATCATCGCATCTGCACGCTCCCTGTTTTCGACAAAATCAAGCGTGTGCACTCTTTGGAGTATCTGTTGGTAATTCATGATTGCCTCCCTGTGAAAAAATGTCATTTTTTTGACCATCCGTGAGAACGTATAAATTAAACAGACCTAGGTGGTTTTGGCCGGAATCTTTATAACGTCACTGTTGCGTGCCTCAACCAAGCTCAACAACCATATCTTGACTTGCCCTGATAACTTTGCAGCAACGCCAATCGACCTATTCCAAACAAAACTGCTTAGGTTACGTTCTTTAATGGTTGCGCTGAAGAACGGCAAAAAATTGAGCGGAACAGATAAAAGGTAGAAACCTTACAGGGCGGGATACAAAAAACCCCGGCAGAGTATCGATCTTCCGGGGTTAAAGAAGGTACTTAGCGCTTTTTTGAAGCTTTTTTTGCGGTCTTCTTAGCAGCACTTTTCGTTTTCGGTGTTGTGGTCTCTTTAATGATGCGGTAGGTCTGAGGAATTGAAAGTTTGAACTTTTTAGCGATAGCCTCAACTGATGCACCATTACTTCTCATTTCAAGAATTTCTTGGTTGCGTTCAGGGTTTGATGCTGTACGGGATTCGATACCGTATTTTTTTCTTAGCTGATGAACAGCCTGTCGGGTAATACCAAACTCTTCACCGATACGGGCATCTGTCTTGAACTTTTTTTGTAAACGAACCAGTTCCTGTTTTGTAATCCTTGCCATACGTCACTCCTTTGCATTTGTTGATATAGACAGTAAAATTTTTCCAGCAATTCACAGTACAGGGTAAATTATCATTTGCCATTAAAAAATGCACTGAAAATATCAAATTAAATTATTTTTTTGAGTTTTTCCGATGTAAAATTTTTATCATACTTTCAGTAATGCATTGTTAGCCCCGAACTGATGACGCTTTAATCGGCTTTGAGACCGATAGTTACTATACTTTATCAGCGTAACGATTTGACCGATTTAAAACAGCAGTATTTCCATATGCAAATATAATAGCTTTTTGTATTCCGGTCGCACCCTTTCTTTATTGAAAAGAACGCTATAGTAACAGAAACTATTCACTCATCTCCTTTGAGCGTACCATAATAAGAACCATCTTGAACTGTTCGGGAGCAATTACTGCGTGTGGCTTCCGTGCAGGCATTATTATCTGTTCCCCGGCTTTAACGGTATGCTCATCCCCTTCAATGGTGATTGTTGCGCTACCTTCAACAATCTCTATGAGAGCATCGTATGGAGCGGTGTGTTCACTCAAGCTCTGACCAGTATCAAAGGCAAATATGGTAACCGTTCCCACATCATGGTCAAGGATTGTTCGGCTGACAATTGAAGCTTCCTGATACCCAACCAACTTATCATAACTGAATGCGCGGGCAACAAGCGACTTATCGGTTCCCTTCTTTTTCATACTAACCTCCTGAAGTTGAAAAACTGATTTAAAATGAGAGACAATGCTTCATAACTGCTGTTTTGCCACTGTACATAAATTACGGCAAAAACGGGATGAAAAAATTGACTGGAGTCAAGCATTTGCAAAAAAAAAGGCTTAGATTCAGAGTGGATAGCAAAATAGTGGTCTGAGAGTGGCGATAGGGTGCTCAAAAACACTCTTTTGGGGCATTTTAAAAGAGGTAGTCGTAATCGGGAACTTTTTCTTGACCAAAAACCCAAGATATTGTATCTTGATTGCACCCCGGCTTCTAGGGGTGGTATTTTATAAGTTACAAACCAGCAATCCTTAAGAGAGAGCGGAGAATGATCCTCAGGAAGTTATCGATCTACGGGTTTAAATCCTTTGCAGACAAAACAGATCTAAAGTTTGGTTCCGGAATGACAGCTGTAATAGGGCCAAACGGTTGTGGTAAGAGTAATGTGGTTGACGCCATACGTTGGGTATTTGGTGAACAGAAGGCTTCAATGTTGAGAAGCTCCAGCATGCAGGATGTGATATTTTCCGGCACACAGCGACGTCAGCCTCTTAATATGGCAGAAGTTACCCTTACAGTGGAAAACAATCAGGGGATCTTACCGGTCGAATACAGTGAGGTTTCCATTACCCGCAGAATATACAGAAGTGGCGAAAGTGAATATCGGCTCAATAAGGTGCCCTGCAGGTTACGTGATATCCATAATCTTTTTCTGGATACCGGGGTGGGTAGCACTGCTTATACCACAATAGAAAACTCGATGATAAACGCGATCCTCTCTGATAAGGCCGAGGAGCGTCGTTTGCTTTTTGAAGAGGCTGCAGGGATAGGTAAGTATAAAAAGCGCAGAAAAGAGAGTGTACGTCAGTTGGACAGAACAAGGCAGGATCTACTGCGCATAAATGATAAAGTGCAGGAAGCTGATCGCCAGGTCAGGATGCTTGCCCGTCATGTGGAGAAAGCTAAGCGATACAAGGCCTACTATGATGACCTTAAGTCTCTTGAAGTCGGTTTTGAGAACAGTCGGTATCAGTCGTTGGCTCAGTCGCTGAAGCAGCGAAAGGCTTTTTTAGCTGAAAATGAGATGCTCCGGGAAACTCTCAGGGCCCGTATCGGTGCAGCAGAGTCGAGAATAGAGAAGATGAGCCTTGTCGCTCTTGAGAAGGAGAAGGAACTTGAGAGAGCATCAAAGAGTGTCAGTGAGTGCAATGAGCTGATAATTAATCTTGACCGCAGTATTTCGGTTAATCAGGAGCGGATGAGTAATTTGCGGCGCAATATCCAGATTTATGATCAGGATGTGCTTTCACTCGATAAACAGATTGAAGAGAGTGCTTTACTTAAAACTCAGATAGAGAAAAGTATCGTAGAGAGAGAGACCCAGCTTTTAAAAAGTAAGGAACGGGTTGAGGGAGCCAATGATGAACTTGCGGATTTTGACAGCCGTTTACTGGTAAAGCGGGAGTCGGCTGATCAGCTCGGACGTGATCAGATAGAGTTGATAAACACCCACAGTGAGGCCAGAAACAGGCTTAGTGGTGCGAAATCGGATCTCAGCAATGCTCTGGAGCGCAGGGATCGTGATGAGCGTGAGATCCATAATCTCGAAAACAGACTTGAAGAGTATCAGGAGTTGATTGAGGCGTGCAAAAAACAGCTCTCAGAGGTCGATCATGCTAACCGTAACCATCTGCAGGTCAGAGAGGTTCTTTCCGGCAGAATCGAAAAAGAGGATCAACGTTACAACTCACTGGTGGAGAGCGAAAAGCATCTGGAGGCTCATATCGCTTCATGCAAATCACAGCTTAAATTCCTGGCCGGCCTGGATGCATCTTTTGAGGGGTATGAGAGCGGGGTTAAGGCTATTCTTAATCTCAAGCCAAAGGGGTTGAGGGGAATTGTTGCTGATCTGATAAAAGTTGATGATGAGAAGGTTATTGCTGTCGCAGAGAAAGTGATGGGTAACCGAATTCAGACGGTGGTTTTTGATACTGATGAAGATTTGCAGCAGGCGGTGGAGTATTTAAAAGAGCAAAAAGTGGGGGCTGCCTGCATGGTGTCACTGGAGAGGCTCACTACCGCTGTTCGCCCTTGTGAATTTGACCACACGGCGGGCTTGGTTTCTATCCGTCGCTCAATTAAAACTGCAGATAACGATGCCGTGGTAGCTGATCACTTTTTTAATAATGTGTACATGACGGCGGATTACAAAGATGCGCTCTGCTATGCAAAAGAGTTTAAAAGCCCTGCTGTTGTGGTAACGGGTGATGGGGTTATCTGCAGTTCAGACGCAACGGTTGTTGCCGGTGATGCAAAGGAAGAAAATGCCGGAATCCTTCAAAGAAAACAGCAGATAGAGAAATTGTCTGGTGATATTATAACTTTTGAAAAAGAGTACAATCAGGTTCTTACGGAAAAAGATAGTTGCATCATAAACAGAGATGAAGCGAAGATGAACCTTGTGGAAGTGGATGAGAAGATCAACCATGGTCATCGCAAGCAACAGGAACAGCAGACCAATATCTCTCATTATGAAAATGAAATACAGAGTGTTGTGTCACGAACGTTGGTTTTAAAACCTGAGTTGATGGAGCTTAACAGAAAGATTACCAACCTTGAAGAGGTGATCTCCAATGCTGAAGCAGAAGAGGCCACCTTTCAGAGCAGAAGAGAGACACTCGAGGAGTTGGTGGATGAGGCAAGGGCAGCGGTACGGGCAATGGAGGAGCAGCGGCGCAGGCTTGTTGAACATCTTAAAAACATTGAACTTGAGGTACATGGCTTACAGAACCGTATAACGCAGGACCGCCGTGATATCGAACGTCTTACTAAAGATATAAGGCTTTTTGGTGAGCGGAAAAACGCAAAAATTGAGGAAAAAGGGAAGGCCCAAAGTGAGATTGGTGATCTTGAGAACAACCTCGTATCTCAGAAACAGGAGCTTGGAAATCACACACAAAAGCGAAGGGATCTGGAACAGGTAAGGGATACTGTTCGTGAAGGATACAACGCCAGTCTTAGTGAGATTGATGAGTCGCGTAATGAGCTTAGAACGGATCAGTCTGAGCTGGAGGTCGTTTCCAACAAGGTCCATGATGGTGAAATAAAGCAGACCCGTGATGAAGAGCAACAGCGCAGGATCAGAGAGAAGATCTGGGAGGCGTATGAACTTGATCTTGAGTCACCTCCCGAAGGGATTGCCGTGATCGAAGAGGAGGACAGCAGTGTTGTACAGAATATTTCCATGCTCAAGGAGAGAATTCGCCATGTCGGGCAGGTCAATATGGCTGCTTTGGAGGATTTTGAAGTTGAAAGTAAGCGTCTAAACGAGCTTACCCAGCAGAGGGATGACTTGCAGGTGGCAGTTGATGATCTGGAGAAGGCGATAAAAAAGCTGGACAAAGAGGCTAGAAATCAGTTTCTGGCTACGTTTGATCTTGTCCAGAAGAACTTCACCGAGATGTTCACGACTCTTTTTGAAGGGGGTGAGGCCAATATTGAGTTGCAGCCAGACGTAGACCCCCTTGAAGCGGCCATTCATATCAATGTACGCCCTGCGGGTAAGAAGATGCGAGGAGTACAGCTATTGTCAGGAGGGGAGAGAGCCCTTACCGCTATATCGCTTCTTTTTGCTCTCTATCTTGTGAAACCATCAGCGTATTGTATACTGGATGAACTTGATGCTCCTTTGGATGATGCCAATACCGGAAGGTTTATAAAGGTCCTTCGTAAATTCGCCGAAAAAACGCAGTTTATTGTTATTACTCATAACAAACGGACAATGGAAGCTGCGGATCTGCTTTACGGGGTAACTCAACAGGACAAGGGTGTATCGACGATTGTATCAGTGAAATTTGACGAGGCAGAACTTCAGGCTGCCTGACTCTTCAGGCTGTTTCTTATAGGGTAGGAGTAAAAGCACTTGGATTTAATTCCACGCTATACCTATATTAATCATCGACCGAAACTTCTTCTTTGCGCATCTATATCTTTTCAAGGTGAACGACGACCCCTAAAATATAACGGCACAACGATATACTATACACATAATCGTCTCAACAGAGGCGTCTTTGGGAGACATGGAAACAATAATGGAAAAATTCAAAGAATTAGGGCTTACCAACAAAACGCTCCAGTCGGTAAAAGCAAAGGGATTTGAAGAACCCACAGAAATTCAGGCATTAACCATTCCGCTCATTCTTAAGGAAGATGTTGATATAATCGCACAGGCTCAGACCGGAACGGGAAAGACTGCGGCATTTGCTCTGCCTCTGCTCCAAAAACTTGACCCTTCGGTGAAGCATGTTCAGGCTCTGATCATTGCCCCTACACGCGAGCTGGTGATTCAAATATGTGAAGAGTTCAACTCGCTTCAAGGTAAAGACCAGTTATTATCCATTGCTCCCATTTATGGTGGTCAGTCAATAGCGCTCCAATTAAATAAGCTCAAAAGAGGGGTCAATATAGTGGTCGGCACTCCCGGGAGGCTGATCGATCACCTTAAGAGAAAAACCCTTAAACTGGATAAAGCTGAGTTTGTTGTTCTCGATGAAGGTGATGAGATGCTCAACATGGGCTTTATCGAGGATATCGAATACATACTGGAACAGACGCCGGAATTTCGCCGGGTGATGCTCTTTTCCGCTACCATGCCAGACCGCATCAAGAAACTGGCCAACAAATACATGGTTGACGCTGAACACGTCAAAACCAAAACCACACTTACCACTACCTTAACTGATCAGATTTATTACGAAGTGGCAAGAAGGGATAAATTTGAGGCTCTCTGCAGGATCGTTGACATGGAAACGGTCTTTTATGGAATTGTCTTCTGCAGGACAAGAAGTGATGTTGATGAGCTTGTTACAAGGCTGATCGACCGGGGGTATAGTGCAGAGGGGCTTCACGGGGATGTTTCCCAGTCCCAGAGGGAGCTGATTCTCAATAAGTTCAGAAAACAGCAGATTACTATTATGGTTGCAACGGATGTTGCAGCAAGAGGAATCGATATTTTCAACCTTACCCATGTGATAAATTACTCCCTGCCTCAGAATCCGGAAGCCTACATTCATCGTATTGGCAGAACCGGCAGGGCAGGAAAACAGGGCACTGCGGTCACTTTTGTAACTCCGGATGAGTTTAGTAAGCTTGGGTTTATAAAACGTGCTGCAAAGCTTGATCTGAAAAAAAAGATGGTTCCTGAGGTGCGCCATATTCTTGAGACAAAAAGGAAGCATATAACCTCACAGTTAAAAGGTTTGATTGCAGAAGGAGCTGTGGAACCGCACTTTAACTCCTGGGCACAGGATCTGCTCGATAGCGCTGAGCCTGAAAATGTGCTCTCTGCGGTATTGAAATTTTCGTTCAGCAAATCATTGGATGAAAGCTTCTATGGTAAAATGTCACAGTTCAAAAACAGTAAGGGCAACAGGTCCGCAGCCGGTTTGTTTGATGGAAACGGAAAGACCCGTCTGTTCATTGCAAGGGGAAAAAATTACAGTTTAACAAAAAGATCGCTCATTGATTTTGTGGTTACTGAAGGTGGTATATCCAATAAGCTCATAGAAGATGTTGAAGTGCATGATAATTTCTCCTTTGTAACGGTGCCGTTTGCTGATGCTGAGAACATGCTGGTGAAGTGTAAAAAGCTGCGTAATGGGAAGAGGCCGGTTATTTCCAAGGCTAAAGAGGGTGGGGAGAAGAGGAGAAGGAGATAGGTTGCTTTAGGAAGTTTCTGGGTAGGGGAAGTATCCCCTTCGCTGCGACTCCCTATTGTCCAAAAACACTGGACAATAGGGATTCTTCGCTTACCCCTCAATGCGGTCGTACATCCCGCGGCCACATTAAGGTAAACGACATTATAGCCCTTTAGAGTGTGGCGTATTGCTTCTTTTGGGAGTTTTTTTTAAGTGGTTGTATTTCTATCGGTTACAAGCAAAACCCCGCGGCACTGTCATTCCGGCGGATTCCTCCATCCTCAATCCTCCATCCAGGGCGGGATAAATCCCGCCCCTGAATAACGTCAAGCCCGGTGAACCGGGCTGCGGAGTGAAATCATACGGTTATTTCGTACCCTGTTTACCGGGGTTTGCCTTGTTCAGAGGCGGCATTTATGCCGCCTCTCTCTCTCTCTCTCTCTCTCTCAAACACTGTAAGGGCGAAAATAATATGGATGCGGCTTATGAAGTCTCTTCAAAACCTCCACAAAATCTACCCCCACCCCCTCCCTTTTCATATTTTATTAAATCACACTCTAAACTTCCGGTATTCTCAAGGCAAGGACTCTCGGTGACCTTCAGGCGAATAATCAACAAATACCGCAAATACTCCCATTCTCAGCGAGATGAGGGTGATGGATTTGAGCGGTTAAAATCACCTACAACTCACCAACCCTTGCGGGAAAAGCTGTTTGCGGACGCACATGCAATGGGTGGAAGTTTTGGAAGTTCAAGAACGGACAGGGGTTTTGGGTTGCTCTTGATGAGCTGAGAAAAAAGGGCAGTGGCGGCTGCTTTTAGCTGATCCACCCGAAGTAGACGTGGCTGTTTGGTTTTTTCAACTGTTTTGGGACATGTAAGTCAGGTATCACTGCAGGGCAAAAAAGAGGAATGTGCATGAATAAAAAAGAGCTCTCGGAAAGAGACATCTGCACCAAATTTATCACTTCTGCCATGGAGCGGGCCGGCTGGGATATCGCAACCCAGATTCGCGAAGAGTTCCCTTTAACTAACGGCAGAATAATCGTACGCGGAAAGGTGCATACCAGAGCCGCCAATAAACGGGCCGATTACATCCTCTTCTATAAACCGGGAATACCCCTTGCCGTTATCGAAGCAAAAGACAACAAACACTCGGTAGCTGATGGCATGCAGCAGGCCCTGAGCTATGCCGATATGATCCAGGTCCCTTTTGTTTTCAGCTCAAATGGTGATGGCTTTCTATTTCATAATAAACTGCAAACTGCCGGCCCTGTTGAAAATGAGATCGGTATGGATGAGTTCCCCGCGCCTGAAGAGTTGTGGCAGATGTGGGCTGTGCACAAAGGGATCGATACTGAACAGTCGGCCATTGTAACCCAGGATTACTACAGCGATGGCAGCAATAAAACTCCCCGATATTATCAGATCCTTGCCATAAACAAAACTATTGAAGCAATCGCCGGGGGACAAAAAAGAGTTCTGCTGGTGATGGCGACCGGAACCGGCAAAACATTCACTGCCTTTCAGATCATCTGGCGCCTGTGGAAATCCAAAACCAAAAAGAGAATCCTGTTTCTGGCTGACCGCAATATCTTGGTTGATCAGACCATGACCAATGATTTCAAGCCTTTTGGTTCTGCAATGACAAAGATTCAAAAACGTCAGGCAAATAAATCCTACGAAATTTATCTCTCACTGTATCAGGCGGTGACCGGAACTGAAGAAGAGCGCAATATCTATAAACAGTTCAGTCCCGAATTTTTTGATCTGATTGTCGTTGACGAGTGTCACCGGGGGAGTGCTGCTGAGAATTCAAACTGGCGGCAGATTCTGGAATATTTTACATCCGCAACACAGATCGGCATGACTGCTACCCCCAAAGAGACTAAAGATGTTTCAAATATCGACTATTTTGGCGATCCTATCTATACCTATTCACTGCGACAGGGGATTGATGATGGCTTCCTGGCTCCCTATAAGGTTGTAAGAATTGATCTCGATAAGGATGTGACCGGGTGGCGTCCCGATAAGGGAATGACCGATAAATACGGCAACGAGATCGAAGACCGTATCTATAATCAGAAAGATTTTGACCGCTCGCTGGTTCTGGAAAGACGAACCGAACTGGTGGCCCGGAAAATCTCCGAATTCCTGAAGCAGACCAATCGGTACGATAAAACAATCGTCTTTTGTGACAACATCGACCACGCCGAACGTATGAGGCGGGCTTTGGTTAATGAGAATGCCGACATCGCAGCGGACAACCCCAGGTATGTCATGCGGATTACAGGCGATAATGATGAAGGGAAAATGGAGCTTGACAACTTCATCTTCCCTGAATCAAAATATCCGGTTATCGCCACAACATCCAAACTGATGAGTACCGGGG
>SKJJ01000031.1 GCA_007115975.1 Chitinispirillum sp. | reverse complement strand
TTCTGGGCGCCTGCCGAAGACGGCACCGGTTCTCCTCCATGCTCGCTTCACTCGGTGCCACGTTTATAACGCTGCGAGGACTGAACCTACCCTGTTTTAGTAGACACATATTTTCCCTAAATATTTTATTTTCAGGCATTTCGAGCATCGATACAGAATGAAAATTTCAAACGATCGATTGCAGGACATATAGGGGATGACGAATCGGCATCAGAGAGAGCAAAATCTGTAGCCGATAAGATCATCTGTATTGTCAAAAAATGGAGACGTGATGTCCGATCGCAGTAATTTGACCAGGCTGTACAATCCGGATTTTAATTATGGCGGATTCGCCGCAATTAGAAGTCAGGCTGGTTTGAACAATTATTCGATTAGCGTAAAGGAATGGACCAAAAAAAACAATACTGTAGGACTGATGGCCAAAACTGGGTGATATGGCGGCACTGTTGAATTCCGCGCAAAATCTGTAAATTAGTCCCATCCTCTTTTTCGTCCAATCGATGGTCACTATCTTTCTTCATATATTTTACTTAATACAGCAAAGGTCACAGATTTCTCCGTGGCCATGCAACAATAATAGGCTCCCCAAACACTCTGCTCTTATTGCTTGGGTTCTGGTGCTGAGGTCTTATTTTCACTCTCCTTAATGCCAAAATTAAGGAATTCGTACTCATAGGCTTCCGGTGTGATTCAGACAAGATGTCCGTTTAGTATAAATTAATTCAAGATTGCGCTACAGACATTGTAATTTTATGTTTGTCGAACTTCCTTGTCCCGAATACTTTCCGCCGTCCGCCGAGTTTTCCGGATGATACTCTCTTTTGACTTCGGATAGTTTGTTGCGCCGCTCTACATGCCATACATAACGGGCACGATGGTAAGGAGAGATTCCTGTGCTCAAAGCGTTCCTGACTGTAAGCAGCCCGGTACAGAAAAAATGGCAATAGCGAAGCGTCCCTGGCGGAAGGACTGAGAATGTATGACATTTGCACAGAGGGTTATTGCAGCGGTAACGCTGAATTGTCCGAATAACAGAGGAAATCTGGCCCAGGACGTGAAACCCCTTACGCTGATAGGTCCCCTATTTTCTAAACCGCCTGGTCCTGCATTGAGGACAAGTGATCTGTGCATCGTCATTCGTGCTTTTTAGAGAGTTATAGGTTATATTCATAGTGGCGGGTGGGATGTCCACTTTCCTCCTCCTTTGTGGGTTTTAAGTCAAGAGGAAAATATAACAGGACTACTGCCCGCCGCTTTTTTGAAACAGTAATTTATAGGGATACCCCCAAAAGAGAATTACCGTGGGATTATTCAGGTAGAACTAAGGTTTTGGGAGTGGGACTGTACACGGGAACACAATAATTATCGTAATTTCCTAAGAATCATCCGATATAACAACTCGGATAGATCAAAGAAAAAACACCTGTTCCAAACAGTAAATAAGTAAACTACAAATCATCTTTCGCTGCCGGACGCACTATTATGCCTCTTAATCTTACAATTGTACTCATCCTTTTGGGTGGATGGATATTCGGCAAGCTGTTTTCAAAAATCGGTTTGCCATCGGTGCTGGGGATGCTTGTATGGGGAGTTTGTATCGGGGTACTATGGGGAGACCGTATTCCCGCCGTGGTGTCTGATGTTGAACCTTTCCTAAAATCATTTGCACTTATAGTGATTTTGCTCAGAGCTGGCCTTGGCATAAACAGAAGTACGCTGAGAAAAGCGGGTCTTACCGCCGGTCTGATCTCTTTTATCCCCTGTATAATTGAAGGTACTGTTTTAACGGTACTGTTTCTTATTGTTTTTGGATTTGACTGGGCCGTGGCAGGCCTGACAGGCTTTATGGTTGCTGCTGTTTCGCCGGCAGTAATTGTTCCTTCAATGCTCAACCTCAAAGATGATGGCTATGGAAGAGAGAACGAAGTGCCCACTATTGTTCTGGCCGGGGCTTCGGTGGATGATGTCTTTGCGATTACGGTCTTTACGCTTTTTTTACAGTTGGCAACTGCAGGAGATGTCGCAGTAAGAGAGGTGTTGTTCCAGGTTCCCCTTTCGCTGCTTTTGGGGATCATCCCCGGCATTATTGCAGGGTTCGGTTTGGTGTTGTTTTTTCGTAAAAAACATCCCAATATCAGGGCTACGGAAAAAATTATCATTCTTCTGATGATCTCGGTGGTTCTTGTTCAAATCGGGGAATGGGTACAAATGGCCGCTTTGTTGGGTGTAATGACAATCGGGTTTATACTTTTGGAGTATGAGGAAAAAATTGCCCACGAGATCTCTGAAAAGTTAGGGAGCGTCTGGGTTGTCGCCGAAATCGTTCTCTTTGTGCTCATTGGAATGTCGGTTAATCCGGTGGTGGCCTGGAATGCAGGGTTACGGGGTATAATTGTTATCTCCATAGGGTTGTTGTTCAGATCTGCAGGAGTCTTGGTGGCTACAACATGGTCTGATTTAACGCTAAGGGAGCGTTTTTTTTGCATGATAGCCTTTTTTCCAAAAGCTACGGTCCAGGCAGCACTCGGAGGGGTTGCGCTGGCAAATGGGATCGGTGAGGGGGATACGATTCTCGCCATTGCTGTTTTGGCAATAATGTTTACTGCTCCCATGGGGTTGCTGGGGATAAAATTTGGCGGCAAAAGATTGCTGACAACTCAGACTTGTACCGGAGCGAAAGTGCAAGGAACCTGATCTGAACGGATGTCAATCGAGCGGATTGAGCACGGCGATCTCTGCGTTCTGTTTTTCTGATTGTAATTTAAGAAACGCAATAATTTTCAGCATGCAGATAATAAAAAAGGGGAACCTTCGTTTTGCGAAAGTTCCCCTTTGGTACTCCCTAGGGGAATTGAACCCCTGTTGCAAGAATGAAAATCTTGAGTCCTAACCACTAGACGAAGGGAGCGTTTTTTAGAGAGTTAAATATACATAAACCGGTAAAAATGTGCAATGTTTTTTTTAAAAAATTATCTGATGTTGTAGTATTCTTTCACTGCCCCCGTTGCTGAAAAGTAATCAATTAAAAAATAGAGCAAAAAAAAGCCCATTGGTGAAAAAAAAGTATATCTTATATAATAGTGACTCCATACCCACTGTTTTATGGTTAAAAACACCTTCACATCCCATCTATACAGGAGCAGGTAAAATGAAATATTCCTTTGTTGTGATACTTTTTCTTGCCTTTTCGGTACATAGTTCTGTGCTGTTCAGTGATAATTTTTCCGATCCGGTGCAAACTCATCTGGACTGGAATGCCAATATGCAAGATCATATGAATTTGAATTTCAATGACAACCGCTTACTTGTTACCAATTCAAATACACAGTTTAGTGGTTTAGTTATTACCGAGCTGAGCCAAAAACCCGATACGTTTACACTGTCTGTCCAAATATCAGGAAGTTCTCAGGAGGCCAATGGTGCCGGGGTCTTGTTCTGCTATCAGGGTACAGGATTAAATGGGTACCTTTTCAATATTCAGGGTAATAACCTTGTTGCAGTGCAAAAGTACACTTCCGGCGGACACTCTTCACTTTTTCAGAAACAGAGTGCTTATCTCACCTCGGTGAGTAACGAGTTGAAGATCGTTAAGGTGGGAGGCGGGTTTCACGTTTTTATCAATGGAGAGTATGAGGGTGGTTTTTCGGATTCTGAATACTCAAGCGGTGATATCGCTCTTTTAGCTCCTCCGTCAAGTCAAACCTATTTTGAGAGTGTGGCGTTGACAACGGAATATGAGCCCCCTTCACCAAGAAATAAATTTATTACCTCCTTTGAAGGGGATGGTGCACTTGTGGGATGGTCTCATCTTTCCCCCGATCCCGGATCGCAAATAACCGAGGAGGATGGGGTCCTAAAAATGGTTACCGATTCTCAAGGTGTCGGGGTGTTGTACTATGTCAGTATTGATCTGGAAAACTTTGCAGCACGAACGGTCGTCTCGCATCGAAGCGGAAATACGAATCAGCTCTATGGCCTGTTTCTAATGGGTGAGCCTGTGGGGAACGTTCCGATGGCGTTCTTTGGGATTGCTGGTTTCAGGCAATATGCTGTTTATGAGGCAGATGGAGTATCTCCCGTTGTATTACAACCCAGCAACAAAATCAGAGGTACGGCTTTAAAACAGGATGGGAATACCCACTTCTTTCTGGATACCCTTGATGTTGTAAAGATATCGGACCGGGATCATTACATTTTTATGGTCAATGGCGATACTCTGGGCCGCTTACCGGAGGTTGACTTTGCTATAAAAGGGATCGGAATTTTCGGTCACAAAGGTATGGAGCTGTTCTATGAGTACTTTGGAGTTGAAGAGGGTTCTGAAATTCCAGATTATATCAGGGTGATCCGCACACCGATGGTAAAGCATGGCAACATTCAAAACAGAAGAGGCGGTACATTTGACTTGCTTGGGCGTAGAATAAATACAGAGATGGATAGCAGGCTACGAAGCGATGTCCTGAAACCTTCCGGAGTTTATATCAGTGACCATGAGGGAAGGAAGCTGATAGTTCGGTGAGGGGCTCGCCCATAATGTAATAATTGTTGCGGTAAGGCCCGATTGAGCTTCTGTAGAATGAGGGTGATTCCTGCTTTGGTGATCATGGCATTACCGCATGGAGCAAGTGGCTTTAGCCCGCACAAAATTCAGATGATATTTAAATCCCAGGAGAGGGTTTTAACCCCTCTCTGGTGATTGCTACCCGCACTGAAAGTGCAAAAAGCACCTCGTCCCACAAATGCCTCTTGTTTGCAGTTAAACAGATACTTATATTTTTTTAAGAATGTGCATATGACCGGTAAATTTTATTATTCAGGAGGAAGAGATGATAACAGCAAATGTTGAGAAAGCATTAAATGAGCAGATAAACAAAGAGATGTATTCTGCATATCTGTATATGTCGATGTCGGCGCAGTGCGGTGAGATGGGCCTTAAGGGGATTGCGGTATGGTTTATGGCTCAGTACCATGAAGAGATGTTCCATGCAATGAAAATATATGAGTACGTTGCAAGGCAGGGGGCTAAAGTCAGACTGGGAGCCATAGAGCAGCCACAGCAGGATTATTCATCGGTGCTGGAGATGTATGAGAAGACCCTTGACCACGAAAAGGTGGTAACGAAGAGTATCAATGATTTGATGGATCTTGCAATAGAGCATAAAGATCATGCCACTCAGGCCTTTCTCACCTGGTATGTTACAGAACAGGTCGAGGAGGAGGAGAGCGCTACAGATATTCTTCAGCGTTTAAAGCTGATGGGTGATAATACCGGTGGATTATATTTATTGGATAAGGAGCTGGGGACCAGAGTGGTTAATGCTCCGGTAAATTTCTCTCAGGGCCTGGAGGCCGCTGCCGGTGCTTAATTGAGTTGTCTTCAGAATCAGCTGACTTGTTCGTTATACCAGGTTTAATTTATCGGGTGAAAATAGACTGGGTATAGCTGATTTCTATGTTTCCTTAACATTTTATACAGGGGGTAAAGAGTGAAAAGTTATGTATGCAATATTTGCGGGTATGTGTATGATCCTCAGAAAGGTGATCCTGACAATGGTATTGAGCCGGGTACTGCTTTTGAAGCTATTCCGGACAGCTGGGTTTGCCCGGAGTGCGGCGTCGGAAAAGATGAGTTTTCAGTTGAGGATTAAATAAATCTTAAAACTTTTTTGGCAGGGCTGTTTTAGGAACTGATGTGCCTGGTTCTATTCAGCCCTGATTTTTTTATGGCAAATACTAGAAAAAAGAGACTGGACGAAGCTCCCAAAAAACACCCCTGTAAAGATTGTGTGTGTTGTTTGTGGTGCTCTGATGATCGTTGCAGACTATGCAGGGGCAGCGATAGCAACAATTGCAAAAAGAAAAAAAAGAGGTAGTCAAGATGTGTCTTTCCAATTGTGCAATTGTTATCATGGGAGCCTCGGGTGATCTGACCAGGCGCAAGTTGATGCCCGCTCTTAATCAACTTTACCGCAAGGGGAAAATTGATGATTCAAATGTTGTCATTGGTTGCGGGCGAACAAACTTTGCTGATCAGAGCTTCAGGGAACGCTTTGATGTCGATGAATCTTTTGCTAAACTCCTCTTTTATCATCAGCACATTCAAGGGCTAAAACATTTTATCCAATCCAGGTGCAACAAGCTTTCAAGAATAATTGTGTTCCTCTCACAACCCCCTTCAGCCTACGGCCCAACTACGCGGGAACTTGTGGAAGAGGGCTTGAGCAAAGAGACCTCCATTGTTATCGAAAAACCTTTCGGTTATGATCTGCAGTCTGCCCGTGAAATTAACAGAGTGATCGGATCCGGTTTCAGCGAAAAACAGATATTCAGAATCGACCACTACCTGGCAAAGGAAGCGGTTCAGAATCTGATGGTGTTCAGATTTGCAAATTCAGTATTCTTTCCTGTCTGGAACAGTCACTATATCGAATCTATTCAGATAAATGCACTGGAGAGTGAAGGAGTTGTGGAGCGGGGTGCCTATTTTGACCGCTCCGGTACAATCCGTGACATGGTCCAAAATCATCTGCTTCAGTTGTTAAGTCTTCTCACGATGGAGGCTCCGGTCACCCTCGATGCCGATGACATCCGAAGACAAAAGATAAATCTCCTGCGCTCGATAACTGTAACCGGCTGCAACAGGTTTCAGTACCGGGGGTATCGTGAAGAGAATGCGGTTGCAAGGGATTCGATGACCGAGACATTTACAGAACTCTCTTTGCAGATAAATAATTTCCGCTGGGCAGGAATACCGATATTCATACGCACCGGAAAAGCTCTTCACCGACGGGGCACAGAGATCGGATTGCGTTTCAGACAACTTCCCGGCATACTCTATAATGAAACCGGTGCAGTTAAACCTAATCAGATAATCTTTAAAATTCAGCCATCTGAAGGGATAATAATTGATCTTTCTGCTAAAACTCCCGGTGCAAAGGGATTGATATCCGGTACCCATATGAATTTCTGTTACAGAGATTCCTTTGCAGATGCAGTTCCGGAAGCGTATCAGCTTCTGTTGTATGATGTTTTAAAAGGAGATCATACGCTCTTTGTAAGTGCTGAAGAGACTGAATGTGCCTGGTCATTGATACAGGATCATCTGGATAAGGGCGAGCTTGGGATGTATGACAAGGGATCGAAACCCCCGGGGAAATTTGATGTTGACTGGATCGACTTTGATGCTTATGCGGGTATATGCGGTTGAAGATGTTTCTCACGGGGTGCATGGAGCTCACGGAGTTAAATAGAGGATGTTTCTCACGGAGTACACGGAGCTCACCGAGTTAAATGAAGGATATTTCTTACCTTTGTGCCCTCCGTGAGATTCCTCTCAACGTTCATCACCGTGAGACCTCTCTCAACCACTCATCACCGTGAGCTCCTCCTCCCACTACATCTCCTCTATCGTCTCTACCCCAAGTAAATCCAGACATCTGCTCAGTGTTGATCTGAAGAGGGAGACCAGATTAAGCCTGAACGCCTCGTATTCATTACCGATAACCTGGCAGCTGTGGTAAAATTCGTTAAAGGACTGTGCCAGTTCAAATGAGTACGTTGCGAGAACGGAAGGGGAGAGGCGCTGGTATGCACTGGAGACTGCAGATGGGAAAAAGCCGATCTTTTTGAGCAGTTTGATTTCGGATTGCTCCATTTGAGTTGGTGCATAGGAGTTGGGAGCAGCCTTTTTGCGAAGAATACTTGATGCTCTTGCGTAGCTATAGAGAAGGTACGGGCCGGTATCCCCTTCGAAACTGATAGCTTTTTTGGGATCAAATACCATGTTTTTGGTAATATCAACTTTAAGCAGCTGATATTTTATTGCTGCAAGGGCTATGGTAAGACTTCGCTGCTCTATCTCCTCTTCACTCAGAGAGTACCTTTTTTCAAGTTCATCTGCTGCAAGTTTTTGTGTCTCAGCCATGAGGTCATCGGCGTCTACCACGGTGCCTTCCCTTGATTTCATCTTGCCCTCAGGCAATTCCACCATACCGTAGGAGAGATGGACTATCTTCTCTGCAATTTCAAACTCCAGTTTTTTAAACAGTGCTTTAAGGACATTAAAGTGGTGGTCCTGCTCATTACCCACCACGTAGATTGATTTGTCGTAATTGTACTCCTTGTTCTTGAGAATCGCAAGATACAAATCCTGAACAATATAGACGGATGTACCGTCTGGTCTGAGCAGTACTTTGTGATCAAGGCCGTATTCGCTGAGATCTGCAAAGACGGCGTTATCTTCACGTTTACTAAAGACCGCTTTCTCAAGACCATTCATCACTATCTCTTTGCCACTTTTATAGATAGCACTCTCATAATATTCTTTGTCAAAATGTATCCCGAATCGGCTGTAGGTCTCTCTGAAACCGTCGAAAGCCCAGGTGTTCATTATCTTCCACAGATTAACGATTTCTTGATCCCCCGTCTCCCACTTTTTCAACATCTGCTGCGCTTCTTCACTCCAGGAAGGATCTTTGGAGGAGATGTCGTTAAACTTAACATAATAGTCTCCAACAAAATGGTCGGACTTTTTACCAGCTGTTTCAGGGGTCTCTCCATCCGAACAGCGCTGGTAGGCCAGCATGGATTTGCAGATGTGAACTCCCCGGTCGTTATTGATGCTTGTTCTGGTGACCCTGTTTCCGCAGAAACTGAGAATTCTAGCGACGCTGTCCCCGATAGACATGTTTCGCAGATGTCCCAGGTGAAGAGGTTTGTTGGTATTGGGGGAAGCGAACTCTATCACTACGGTCTCTTCGCTTTTTAATCTTCCAAAATCACTTTGCCCTGCAGCACTCATTATGCTGTTGGCGAGTTTTAGTTTGTCGATAAAAAAGTTGAGATAACCGGAAACGGCCTTTATTGTTACCCCGTCAATAACGATCTTTTCTGCTAAATCGGAAGAGATCATTGCCGGATTTTTTTTCATCACCCTGGCGAGGCTGAAACAGGGGAATGCAAAATCACCCAAATCATCTGAAGGAGGAATTTCAATGAGGCGCTCAACATCGCTTTGGGATATAACATCTTGTAGATTCTGGGCCAGAGCTGTAATGATTTCTGATTTCATTGATTACCGATCCTTATCTGAAAATTATCGACAAATTTGAGAGCAGATTGGGTTATACTTAGATCTGCTTTAGGTATATAAAAATAGGTATATTAAAATTGAGATGCCTGTAAAGGCTGGCTTTTCAGGCCAAAAGACCAAAATAAATCTGTAATAAAGTAATATATGAGGGCTCTAAATTGTTATGAAAACTGATTAAATATGGCTCGTCACAAAAATTTCGGGGTAAAACTGCGATATTAAATCAGCTTTTGTATTGCCAGGATCGGCAACGGGTTTGGAAACAATCCAAACCCAATCTTCAGACTACCCCCAGCAAAGTTATAAATTCTCCTGCCTTACACCGTTCTGATTCAGCAGAAAGACTTATACCATACATTCATGTCTTCAAGATCCTGGCCACCTATACGGGTGTTTTGCTTGAGTGTTCCGCCAAAAACATAGCCGTTGTGGGCAAACACCTTGTTCATTGGAGCCATAACAGCTCTTGCAATGGTGTAAGGGGTTGTGGAGGGTGCGTTTTCAGTTTCCATGAACCTGAGCAGGTTACCAGCGCAGTTTTTCCCTCTGGCATCGGGCAAGGTTGCAAAATCACTCATTTCAGAAGAGTCGGTCAGCTTGTCAAATTCAGCAGATGACAGTGCCAGAATTCTGGAGTGAGAATCTTTAACGAAATAGTAACGGATACCATCGCTTATGGTTTTTCTGATATACCCGGGCTCATCAATCGGAAAGGGGTATGATTGAAACACAACCGAGTATAGAGCAGCCATCTCCTCAGCATCTTCAGCACCGCACCGGCCCATACTCCAGCCATCCGGCAATTGTTTGCCGTTTTTGGCTGAACGGTTTTCGATGGACTCAAGAATAGAGCTGCACTGATCGTAGTCATTGTAAGCATTTCTCCATTGTTTGCAAAACAGAGACATGAAAGAGATGTCACCACCGTTTTCTGGTGTACGTCCGATTGCCGCTTCGGTTTGGAATCCCTCAGCTTTGAAAAATTCAAGCACATTGAGAGAAACTTTTGCAAAAATTTTGCTGTATCCCTTCTCAGTACTGAGTTTTTTTGCCAGCTGAATTGTTTCCGTGCAGTCTGCAGGATCTGCTTTCATGATATAGACCCTGTCATTAAGACTTCCATGCTGGATCAGAGAACTGCCTGTTTTTATTATTGTATCAGGTTCAGATAGTTCGTTTTTTGAGTGTATCATATATCAAAATTACCCCTCTGCTTTTTTGCTTTTCTGCGTCTTATGTGTCTTTCGTTATGCTCAGGAGTAAGTGCGATGGTTTCATCGAAATCACTGAGAAGCTTAAAAATTCCCTCACTGTTGTATTCCGCGCCTCCATCCAGGTTTAGCTGCAAGTCGCAGGTGCTGCATTTCCTGTCACAGAAGTATTGTTTGTAACTGTCGGGTTCCTGATAGGTAGTTATCACACCTTCGTAGTTTCTGAGGACAACTTTGTTGGTGGAGAGACTGATAAGGTAATAGGGCATTACCGGAATTTTTCCGCCCCCGCCCGGTGCATCGATAACATAAGTCGGTACAGAAAAGCCACTTGTGTGTCCGATAAGGCTTTCAATAATCTCTATTCCTTTTCCAACCGGGGTACGAAAATGAGAAAGACCCTCAGAGAGATCGCATTGATACAGGTAATAGGGGCGAACTCTGTTGGCAACCAGCAGATGCACAAGCCTTTTCATTATTCTCGGACAGTCATTTACTCCTGCAAGAAGAACCGATTGATTACCAAGCGGAATGCCGGCATCTGCAAGACGTGCGAGCGCCTCTTTTGAGGAAGAAGTCAACTCTCTTGGATGATTGAAATGGGTGTTTATCCAAACCGGATGATGTTTTTTGAGGACCTTGATCAGATCCTCTGTAATTCGGTATGGCATCACTACCGGTGTACGAGTTCCGATACGTATCACTTCAACATGATCAATTTTCCCCAACTCCCCAAGAATCCAGTCGATGTACTCGTCGGAAAGAAGAAACGGGTCCCCACCGGAAAGAAGAACATCTCTTACTCGTGGATTTGCTTTTATATATGCAATCCCCTTTTTTATGGCGCTGCGACCGGGGATGGTGTCCATATCCCCGACTTTGCGTTTGCGTGTACAGTGCCTGCAGTACATCGCACAGGTGTTACTGATATGAAAAAGCACACGGTCGGGATACCGATGAGTAATCCCGGGTACCGGACTGTCTTTATCTTCTGAAAGCGGATCGAGGATATCGCAGCGATCCATATTCAGTTCCTCAATCGATGGAAATGCCTGAGTAAATATTGGATCGGTTTTGTAATTCTCGGTGTCAATTAATGATAAATAATAGGGAGTAATAGACAAGGGAAACTTCTCGGTTACCTTCAGCAACTTATCTTTCTCTTGCTGAGAAAACTTTATTCCGCTCAGGGTTTCAAACTGCTCAACTGTTCGGATTGCATGGCGCATCTGCCAGAACCAGTCTTTCCAGGACTTGTGGTCGTCACCTGAACCAAGTTTTTCGGTAATGCGCATTTGACGTTGTCTGATGCCTTGGATTTTCTTTTTGGTTTTTGTCGGTGTTGCTGCAGGACTTGCTTCCGATTGTTTTATAGGCATGATCTTCTCCCTGTGTTAAATTCCAATTCATCATTTACTTGGGTCTGAGTAGACGTCTTCTCTTTAGTAAAAAGTATTGCTGAGTTGCAGATATGGGGTACAACGATGGAAGACTGTAGCGAAACTGTTAATCTAATATACGAAATTTTACGGCTTGATGCAAAGATTAATGAAAAACAGGTACTTTAAGTAAATTGGTCCAAATCAGTGCCGTACTCGAAAATGTCAATTGTAACTGTTGCTGTATCTGATACTCTGAAATAAACCAATAGATCTACTACCAAAGTCAAATATCACATTGACAATATACTGCTTTGCATTAAAGCTTTTTATGCAGCGATTTTTTTGTGCAGGAAAACTGTACACTAACAAGAAAGAAATCGCTCAAAAAATGACAACGTGAAAATGTGTCCCGATAAAACAGAGTGCGATGAAGGTAAGGTTGACATTGTCAAGAGCCTGCTTTTTCAACCGAGGGCGTGGAGGTGAGAATTGGCTTTTTGGTGATCTGGCAGCAGTACAAAATCCCCCAACAGCAGTTACTCTGTAAATTGAACGATACGTTGACATAAATGCTGTGCACTGTTGCACTTGAAGCACGAGGGATGAAAAGTTTGTCTTTGATGTATAATAGACGTTCAGTTTAGGTACTGCTATATTCAGTACGATATTCCGCTGACCATTGCACTATCGTATTTTTAATTCAAAACCATGTATAACCTGCAATGAACAGTACACAACATTAAATGAAAAATTCAGGAAAAAAAATGGTTCCTTTCATTAGAATCATTGCACTTACGCTATCTCTGATGTTATTAAATGGCTGCTATCTGTTGAAACAGGGAAGTTATCTGCTGCGGTATCAGATGAGAGCCCGAAACATCAACAGAATGTTAAAACGTGATGATATATCAGAGGAGTTGAAGGAGTTTTTATACCGTGTAAAAGATATTCGCACCTTTGCCATAGACTCTCTTGGCCTAAGGAATAATAACAATTATTGCAACTATGTACAGACCGACAGAAAGTATATGGTCGATGTTGTGGCTGGTGCAAGGGAGGATAGCTTTGAGATGTACAGGTGGTGGTTTCCATTTTTTGGACGTTTTCCCTACAAAGGTTTCTTTGTGCGTGAGGATGCTCTTAAAGAGGCCGCTCGTCTAAAAAACAGAGGGTATGATGTGTCTGTCGCAAGAGCTATGGCTTTCAGCACGTTAGGGTTTTTCTCTGATCCGGTCTACTCATTTATGAAAGAATTTACCGCATACGAACTGGCTGTTCTGATAATTCATGAACAGATGCATGCTACTGTATGGCTTAAGGAACAGATTCAATTCAATGAGGAGATCGCCACTTTTGCAGGTAATCAAGGAGGGCTTCAATACGTAAAAATGTTGTATGGCAAAGATTCACCTGAATATACAGAGGCTATTCTTTCCCAAAAGGATTATGACACCTATATCGATTTGGTCCGTGATTTGTTTAAGATGCTCGATTCTCTCTATAGTTCAGAAATAGAACGGGAAGATAAGCTTGCGAAAAAGGAGCTTGTAATAGATGGCTTCAAGGAAAGAATCGGCAGTGATTATGATCTGCTCTTCAGGACAGACCAATACAGGGGGCTTGCAATGGCTGCAATTAATAACGCTTTTATCGCTTCACGCATGACCTACACATTGGATCTTTCTCTGCTATATGAGCTGTATGAAAAAGAGGGAAATGATCTGGCTGCTGTTATATTAAAAATCAAGCAGGTAAAAAAGTACCGGGGTGATGATCCCAAGGATTTTATTGAGGAGCTTTTGACGGAGGGTGATCCCTGATTCATTGCTGGGGGGACTTACGGAAAAAGAGCCCCAAAATTCAAAACCAGCCATACCCAAACCGTACTGTCAACTCGTTTACAAAAAAACTGTACCCCGTAGAAAAGAAAAATGGTCTGCTCAGTATTGCTGCAGAAATGTTGATTACCGGCAGGACATCTGTTGAATCAGCTGTTTTGTACCGAGCACTGTTGAAGTATAGCGGATAGTGATTATCGGATTTGTTCTCTTTGTAGGTATCATAATGGTTCAGAAATGCGATTCCTGCACCTATGTCAAATCCAACAGCTGCGGGAGTAAAGACAAAAGGAGTATAAAGCAGGTTCATCACAATAGTTTCTGCTGTTGTAAATGAGCCGGTGAGAATGTCTTCATCAAAAAGCATGTTTGGTTGCGTTGCTGTACGATCAAACACCTTTGAATTTATTGCGACATTTGTTCCGATTGCTATCTGCTCAGACAGCCGATAAAATACTCCCAGTCCAAGCGGCGCCTTCGATCCGTAATTGTAGTTGATGCCAACTCCGCAATAGGCCTTAACTACTGAAACCACAATAACAAACACTGTAACGATTGGTAAGAGTGCACGATTATTCATAGTATTTTCACCTCAGGTAATGGTAGTTGTGGCAATATATGCCCCGGCGGCAGCAAGATAGAAAAGTCCATCTGCCAGAAAGTTGAATAGCGCCGATCGGTTAGATCTGATACGCGGGTTAAATTTAACAAACAGTACCACATACAACAGTACCGGAATTTGAAAGAGAAATCGTACGGTACTAAGATGAGTGTACGCTTCGATACCAAGCACTGCAGGGGATATCAGCAGTAGAAGTATGCAGGTAATAATTATAAGGTTTATTACTTTACGTGCTTTGTTCTCGCCGATTATTGTAATGAGGGTTTCACGTCCCATTATTCTGTCACCCTCAATATCTCTCAGGTCGAAAATCAGGGTTCGCAAAAAACCAAGAACAAATATCCAGGTAAAAGTGCCAACGGCAGCAGCTCTTATTTCAATGGTCTGCTCCATGGTCTGGGGAAGGAATGTCAAAACCGTCGCCCAGGCAAGAGCAACAAAAAGATCCCTTGAGGTTGGTACGTCTTTGAGCTTCCGGTAGGGGAATAGTTTTCTTAATGGGCTGGGTACAATAGTCAGGTGATAGGCTGATCCCAGCAGGGTAGAGAAAAGCATGAGGTAGAAAACCGAAACGTTGAGAGCCATGCTGATAAGCAGTACCGCAGTGATACTTGCTGTCGAGAGCACAAACAGTAACCACTTATGAGCATTGTAAAAATGGTAGCGGGAGATTCCAAGGTGCTGAGTTGATTCGATGGATGCAAGACCGTTCCAGAGATACATTGAAAGAAAATAGAAAAAACAGAGTGCTGCACCATAAGCCGTGAAGGGGTAGCCCTGAAGGGTGCAGGAGACATAGTATGTTGCGATCGCTCCCAATGAGACGAAAATGTTGAAATTGGCAAATATGTCAAAGAGGTGAAAGCTCATGTTATGTATGTTTTTTCTCTGTTTTTGATCCATGTACCGAAGGTAATCACTGACCCTTTTAATCATCCAGTTGGGAGTTGATGCACCGGCAGTCACCCCCACTGTTGCACAATGGGCTATTGCACCGAAATCGATTTCGTCTTCTGATTCAACAGCCATGGCAAGCGTGCCGCAGTCCTGGGCGATTTTGGCAAGCCTTTGGGTATTGGCGCTGTTTTTACCACCCACCACTATGAGTGCATCAACCATTGAGGCTAACTGTTCTGTCTCTGTCTGCCGTTGATCAGTTGCGGAGCAGATCGTTTTTTTTATCACCACATCCGCATCCCTGAACCGTTGCTCTATTTTCTGGGCAATGATATCGAAAAGGGACCGGTCGTAGGTGGTTTGGGAAACCAGACATATTTTTTTCATCAACGGTAACGTCCCGACATCTTCCGCTTTATTGATAAGATATCCCTGCTCACCGGCATAACCCATTAGCCCGATGACCTCAGCATGCCCTTGATCTCCCGTAATTACAATGGAGTACCCCTGGGCGCGATGACGGGCGATTACCTTGTGAACGGTTTTCACTTTCGGACAGGTACCGTCAATTATCTCATGCCCCGCCTTGCTGTACCTTTGGGCTACTTCCGGCGCCACTCCGTGTGCGCGGATTAGTATCGTTGATTGCCGCGGAGGCAACTGGGGCTCATTTATTGTTTTGACACCTCTTTGTTTGAGCATGTCGATAGTTTGCTTATTGTGGATAAGCGGACCAAGGGTATAGGTTCTGCTTTTTTTGTTGTCGGAACACTCAAGAGCTTTATCAACTGCACGTTTAACACCCATACAGAAGCCCGCAGTTTGTGCGATAATTATTTTCATACTGGATCTGATCACTCCGTTATTTACAATCGTATTCTGTTGGCGTGTCATATATTCCGGAGTGTACTATCAGTAAAATCCGGGAAAACTACCTAATCATAACTGAATATCGTGATAAGTTTAAAAATAATACATTTATCGCTTTTGAGGCAGGGAATGTTGGATGTAACGAAAAGGACATATCGTGAACGCAGGGGATAAGGCAGTTACAATTAATGGTCTTGTCAAGGCATTTGATCGAAAAACAATCCTTGGGAGTGTGTCTTTGCACCTGGAAAAGGAGTGTATATATGGTCTTGTCGGATTAAACGGCTCAGGAAAGACCACTCTGATACGATTACTGCTTGGACTGTTAAAAAAGGATGCCGGAGCGATTTCTGTGTTGGGGTATCAACCATGGGATCATAACCCCTCATTTTATCGTAACATCGGGGTGGTGCTGGAGAGTGATGGGTTTTATGGGAATATGACCGTGGGGGAGAATCTCAGGGTGTTTGCAGCAGCAAAAGGACTCTCCTGGGATGCTGCACAGGACTATTTTCGTGAATACTGGGCACAAACAGACATTTACACCACCGACAAGAAGGTGAAATTTCTCTCTCGTGGGCAAAGAGTTCAGTGCGGGCTGTGCCGTGCTTTTTTGGGGTGGCCCCGCCTCTACGTGTTGGATGAACCTGCTGTCAGTCTTGATGTAACAGCCTATGAACAGATGAAAAAGATGGTGCTTGAGGCAAAAAACAGAGGTGCAACAGTGATTATCAGCTCCCACCAGCTTGAAACGATTGATGACCTTTGTGACCGAGTTGGACTTCTGAGAAATGGTGTTGTTGAAGAGATCAGCCATAACGCTGAAGGGCATTCCCAAGTGTGGTTGCTTTGCGCCGAAAATAGTGCGATTGTGCGTGAGATTATACAACAGCATGGTGGGTCAGATGTTGGGTTTGAAAAGGGGTACTGGAAGTTTACCCTGAAAAAAGAGTCGCTGATCATTCCCGAAATCATAAACAGCCTGGTCTCTTCGGCAGTAGCTGTTCGTGAGGTGTGGCCGCAGAGAAGGGTGTTCTCCGATTCAATAAGGGATCGGTATAATAATGACAGCTGAAATAGTGTTCTGAAAAAGTGAGGTGATGTGACTGGTTTTTTTACAGTAGTATCCAAGGAATTCAAGGGATTTGCCGGTAGCGAAAAAGGCGCATTTGCTGTTTATGGCATTCTCGTTACAGTGTGGAGTTTCCTTTTGGCATCCGGTGACAGTGCTGCCGCTTCGGGTCCGTTTCTCTTTATCTTCTTTTCTGCCATCATTGCGGCAAACTTTTCCAACACAGTATTTATCTCTGAGCGCATGAGCGGCTCCCTTGAAATACTCCTTACATCGGGCTTGTCACGGGATGCTGTACTGTTTGGAAAGATGGTGTTCATTATCATTGTGACCATTATAATTGGTGTCGCCTGTGCGGCGTTGGCGTATGTTTGGAATAGTTTGTTTGCTGCCTACTACAGTGATCTGGAATTGGGTTTGTATGATCTGGTGTTTTACTGTTCAGCAACATTTCTCAATGCTGCCGGGAGTGCCTATTTTTCCGTTCGGCTCAATAGTCCCCGGTTGCTCCACTTTCTTAATCTGTTTGTGCTAGGTGTGGTAATGATTATCTACTCTGTGGTGTCCTATTTTTGGGTGGTTGAAATGTGGGCACTGGTGGTGATGTTGCTGATTCCGGCAACGGTGCTTACGCTGCTTGCAAGAAAGCAGTTTGCTGGTGAACGGATTATTCAGCCTCTGATTCTCTGATTGCCCGGTTTTTTTCTGAGATCAATTCACCGATCTTTTGATTCATCTCCTGGACATAATTTCTTAAAGTTGCTGCAGGTTTTGTAAACAAGCTCGTTATTGGCCTGCCTGCACTGTTCTTTTTTGCCCCTGCTACTGTTTCGGGAAAGAGTTCAAGGGCCATTATGCCTGCGTCAAGGGTTGAGCTTTTGTTCGGAAATGCCCGCCCCAATACAGAGAAAAATATATCATGAAATCTGAACCTCTTAAAAATGTGGGTCGCCTGAAGCCATGCCCATAAACGGATCCATTGAATAACCGCCTTTTGAAGACCTTCCGATGTGATGAAAGGTATATGTTCAAGACGTGTCCCAAAGGAAAAAAATAGGTGCAGAAAACCGATGAACAAAAAAATCCAGTAGAATTTCAGCGGATATAAAAGTACTGCTATTTTCCCCTTTTGTATAAGCAGAGAGATAAGAGTAAATGAAGATGCTGCAACAGCAAGCAGCACAATGTTTGTGGTGAGCAGAAGAGCTACACTTACAAAAAGTAGCACTGCAACGGCTGCTTTATCACTGACTCCCGGTGAAGATGTGCTCTTTTTGCTCAATAAAACTGGTTGGTCAAAAGCTTCGCTGTTTTCAAAAAAACGGGCAAGCACCGGAACAAGTGCACCTACAGCTCCTCCCAGAACTATAGCGGCAAAAATCATAAACGGTAGTTGGTATAAAATTCTGAAATTTCTGGCTATTAAAAGATAAATAACCATCAGTTGTCCCAGATTATGGAACAGAGCACCGATTATCCCCAGACCGATACTTCCAATAAGCTGTCGTGTACCAAGGACCTTCCAAACCAATCCCATGCTTACCGTGGCAAGGATACCTCCTCCCAATCCCAGTGACATTGTCAGCAAAGAGAAGCCAAAGTAAAAGCCTGAAATCCATATTCTGATTACCGCAAACAGCAACGCATCGGTTACCCCATATTTTACAATCCATAAAATGGTTATGGTATTGGAGAGGCCCGGCTTGAGCCAGGGCAGAAAGGGCAGACGGGGGAATGCCAGTTCCAGGGCATTGATGGCAACAGCCAATAAAAGCCAAGTGGTTTTTATTGCTGCATCAGGCCGGTCTCTCCGTTCAATAGGTGATTGCATCAATCTCCTCATCTGCTCCGGAATATTGTATCTGAATGAGTATGCGGTTGGGGACGCAGAGAATCTGCTCATGGGAGTGCTGTATGTACCCTGTTTTCTGACAGATCTGGTGTGGACAGACCACCGAATTTATCCCAACCATTCCGTTCACTATACCGATTTCAACCGGACCGTTGCTGCCGTTTATGGTTACTGTTCTGTTTTCGTCAAGTGGGTACCGGGCAATGATTCTGTTTTCATTAAATATTACCACCAAATCGGGGTAGGACGAGCTTATAAAAGGCCAGACCAATGTGGCTGCTGTCAGAAGCAGTAACAGTATTAGTAAATCTGCCGGGCGAAAAGTTTTGATGCTAGAGAGTTGGTTGCTCAATTACACTGCCCTGTGAAAAAAGGTCGGTTCTACTGTGGTCAGTAGTCTATTACGCATTTGGCATAATAGTTATGATTGTGTGTTGCAAGCTTCACCGTAACCCCGGGAGTGACATCCGGCCAGCTTCTGTAAGGAGACGGATTGTCCTGCTTTATCTCAAGAAAGCCGACATTGTGAGTTTCCGGTGCACGCCCGATCTTCTCCTCAAAATAGGCACTGAGTAGTGCTGCATCAGTACGCACCTTGGTATTAACAGAATCTGCGGGAAGATGGTATGACTCCAGTTTGTACATATTGTATTGGCCATTTCTGTTGAAATAGAACGTTCCCCTGAAATATCCTTCCCCTATGGCAATGGAGTCCACCTGAAAGAAAAGCCCCCTGTCTTCCAGGCTTGCATGCGGGGTTCTTGTAATGAGCCACATAAAACTTCTGCGGGAGGTGTTTGCCGGGATGCCTTTGAAATCCACCGGGCTGGTTTCAAGTCCCGAAAGCTCTTCCATAACAGCGAGGGAATCTCTTTTCGCTGCCGATTTTTCCTTTCTGATTTCGTTCATGATTTTCTCTGTGTCCTTCATCTGGTCTATCTCTCTTTGGTACCAGACAATAGGTTCACAGGGTCGGATCTCCGCCGGATCAAGTCCCGTTGCTTTGATAAAATGGCTGAAAATGGTATCGTAGGATTCTGAATCGATTATGCTGTCGGTACTGTGTTTCCATTGGATAATAGTCTTAAGTGAGGTGTCTTTACTGTTTTCTGTGCAAAGATGGTAATCGTCTCGCATTCGTTGTTCAAGGGAATCAAAAAATGCAGGTTCGAGCGCTATACCAAAAGTTATAAATAGTAAAATGACAAAAAAGACAACTCGGGAAGTTTGGTACATAGTTCAGTCTCCGATAAATCTGGAAGCCCAGCTTCTGACATTTTTTCCGTTAAGAATATGAAACTGCCGCAGTTTTCTGAGGGTCTCATTTGAAAAAGATGACAATGGGAGCCAGATAAGCTTTTTATTGTGTTTTTGAGCGAAATCGCGAATTTCTATACCGGGTCTTTTGGCGCTAACGTAAGCAACAGCCTTCTCTTTGCTGAACAGTATTGCGCCTGCTGTAAGCTTAAATGCACAACTGTGTGCTTCGGTAGCAAAAAGCTCAAAGGCGCTTGGAACCACTCTTGGGGGGAAAAGAAGTGAAAGCCCGCCATATCTGCACTTGGCAATCCCCGGACCGAGCAGTTCTCCAAATGGATCGGTGGCGTAAAAGGTGAGTGTCGACTCCTTGTCATGTTCTGCATACCAAACCGTACGGTGGGGGTAACTTTCATCATGGTTCTCATCAAAAATAATTACAACTGTGTCTAGTTTGCCTCTGACAGGCGGAACCTCTTTGACGTATATTGAGCCGGTATGCCAGTTTCTCAATGTTTCCCGAACGTCTATACCATCCTTTATAGAAGAGGTGAACTTCTCTGTTCTGGAGACATTCTCCATCATCACACTCAACGCTTTTTTTCTCAGGTGAGTGTTGAAAGATTCAATTTTTATATCTTCTGGCTCATGGGAACACATCCCGTAGGGGTTCCATGAATAACGGTACTGACTCTTTTTCAGAATGGATGGATCCGGTTTGATTGAAAGTGTTCTCCAGTGTAAATTAATGTCGCGAAAAAGGTTGGTCGCCTTAATAGTACGCTTGCTCTGGCCTTCAGAACCGGGCAAGGATAATGATACTCTGTCAATACCGGTGTTCATAACCGGCTCTTCACTCTCAATGGCAAGAAAAGGGTAATAACGGGCACTTTGGAGAATTTTAAGCCCATAAGAGTTGCCACCCACTCCTTTGGCCGCTTCAACGATATCTGAAAGAGAGGGTGTTATTCTTCCGCTCATAACCGTGAGATTGCGTACAAAGGTAAGAGCGTTTTGAATACGCACCGGAGAGAGTTGTACCAGGGAGTCGGAGTCACCCATGTATTCATCACGGGTTTCCACGAAAAGATCCTTTACAGATTCAGCTGTGTCAACAGGGGCACTGAAAGGATTGAGCCGTTCTATTTCACTCTTCCCTGCGATAAAGGGCAGCTCGCCAAGTGCAAAGTACAGGTGGTCGGGATTTATTGTCCGTGTAAAGATTGCAGTGTTCTGGTCTGTGTCAAAGGAGCGGTTGTATGTTTTTTCCTCTTGAAAATGCTTTGTTACAGCTGCAAATCGGCGGAAATGAATCAGTGCCAGTATGTTTCTTTTTGATGCTCTGAGGTGATGCAGCTTTTGTGCTATATGAGCGGCGGCAATATCGTCATCTGAGCCATCACCGGGCAGGCCCGCCGCATGCAGGCAGAGAGTTGAAAAAACAGCAAATCCCAGCCTCTTTACCGCATACTCATCCGGCATAGACTCCAGAGGTTGAGGCTGGTACAGTTTCGGGGTTCCGATACAGTGAAAGGGAATGTGCCGGTGTCTGGCCTGACGTATTCCTTCGATTGTTGCATCGCAGGGGTCGATGGGAAGATAGTAGAGCAAGTCAGGTTCGTTTTTTGCGATCAGTGCCGAAATGATCGGCAGCTTGTCTACTGCTTCACTGATATGATCCTGGAATGCAGTCGGTATGTCCACAGCAATACAGTCGAATTGATTTTCTGAGCACAGCTGACGCAAATGATGGGAAAATGCAATTTTCCCATGGAGAAAGGGAACGATCCGGATCGAATCTGTCAGTATCAAATCAGAAATCCTCATTGAAGTCGGGGTTCAAATCATCTTCGTCGGGAAAAAACAGGTCGCCAAGATTCATTGACGGAAGATGTTCACCGGAACTTTTTCTGCTCTGTGCAAGCTTCTCCAGATCCACGGCATCCTCCCCCAGTATCTGGACAATAGCGTTTTTAAATAGTGTTTCAGTGTCGGTGTCCGGATCGCTGTGCTGCATTTTTAACACATAACGGATGGCATTGATCCCGTCACGAACCGAGTAGGGGAGATCAAGGTTGTGGGATTGCTGGAGGTAGGATACACACAACTCAAGAATCTCCTGATTACTGAAAGGAATGTTGTACGAAAGAATCCTTAGCTCGTCTTCCCTGCTGGGGAAAGGGATCTGAATGCCGGGCTGTAGCCGTGACATGATATAGTCGGGAATCTCAAAGGTCGAGGAGTCTTCATTCATGGTAACCGCTGCTCTGAAATCGTCGTGGGCCTTCACGGTGATTCCTGCAACAACCGATTCTGCCATACGGCGGTGATCAAAAAGTCCGGCCAGTGATGCCCATGATTTTTCTGCCATCCTGTTTCCTTCGTCAAGAATGGCAACTCCTCCGGTTAGTGCTGCACTGAGAAGGGGACTGGCGTGATAGGCAATCTTTCCCTGCTCAGAAAGCACCGGTGATACAAGCAGATCCTCCGGACGGGTATCAGAGGTACACTGCATGATGTACACCGGCTGCTTGAGCTGTTGTGCTGCAGCCATCGCTAAGGTTGTTTTCCCAATACCGGGGCATCCAATAATCCGCGGAGTCAACGGCAGGTCTTCCTCAGCAATAACCATCCAGCAGGCGATAAGCTGGCGTAGCGGTTCACTCTGTCCGATCCATTTAACCGGTGTCTTCACCGGGTGACAAAGAATAATCTCAACATTGTCTATCACCATTTTGTTCATATAAAAAACCTCTTTGGGGGGACTACGGTTCTGGTGCTTTAGCTAGGAAAATACGATATAGTAGAGGGGAAATTCTATTGCTGCCTGAGCTTATCTGGATTTAGCGACAGAAAAAAGGGGGGGGATTCAAAAAACATTGGCAGAAATCCCCTCCCCCAATATTAAAAAACTCCCGTTGGTTACAAAAATCTTGGGTGTAACACCCAAACCGTGTGGGACACCCAACTGAAATGGCTGAATCATCATAAAAACAGCAGTGAACTTCTCCGCACCTTTGTGGAAGCATAACTTCTACCATTGGAAACAGGCCAAAAATGGGTCAAAAAGGCAGAAACCTGTGTGGACCAGATCGTTGATTATCAAATCTTATTTGTACCTCTGCCAAAACCACCTCAGTCCGATGGCCGGTTTCACCTTACTTGAAAAGCTGCGGATCCTCTCTCTCCTCCCAGAGAAATTTCGCCCTGTCGGCCCAGCGGTCCATTGCAATGGTGTTCAGTTTTGGATCTGTACGCATCTCTCCGAGACGGTTGTTTTTTAGATTGGTAAAAACGGCAATGTATGAATGTGCTTTTTTAAAATCTCCAAGTCTCAGGTACAGTGCCACAATCAGGTATATCGTTTGCAGCTCCAGATCCTCGGAGGGGCAGTTTGATGTTCTGAATGCATCGCAGAAATATCCAAGAGCATCTTTGAGCACCTCAGAATCATCGATGTTGTTGTCCTTCATGATTTTCCCAATACGAAGAGCATAGGAGCCCAGCTTGTAACAGGAGTAGGGTTGTCCATGCCACGCCTCTGCCTTTGCCCTGGAGAGGGCGAGTTTGTAACTGTCGATTGCAGCCTCATAGGAGCGGGGGCGGCTGAAATGGGACTCATAATCAGTTGTTGAACTGAGCAGTGCTTTTCTCTCACCAATCCGTTCCTGGAAGGTCATGATAATCTGGCTGGGGATCTGACTTTTTACTTCATCCGGAACTGAAAACTGCTTTCTGATAAAGTCTTTTTTGTCCGGGGAGGCAAAAAGACATCTTGGGCAGACCGTCACAGCCAGAAGAGAGTAGTCGACAGCATCATAGCCCTGTGTACGTTCATAGGAGGGTACAAGAAAACGATTCTGTGTGATCTGCTGGCTCTTTGCACGCAGGTCATACCCGGTAATCAGGTCTTTGTTACAGACCGGACATTTCAATTTTATCTCAAATACAGGATCATGTTCTGGTTTTGGAAGTGTCGCATTGGCTCCGCTCAACTCCCTTTTTTCCTTTACTGATTTTATTTTCTTGATATCAATAACGGGGCCATACTGACGTATGTAGTCGTTAACCATGTTGGGGTCATTAAGCAGAGCTAACAGCCTTCTTTTTACTTCTACGACATCAATACTCATTCTCTTGGGCCCTTTCATTGCAGTGCTGACCAGCAAGAAGTCATAACGGGTGATTTGTAAGCAGTGTATGATTATAGTATGCTGTTTCGTACCGTTTTAGTCAACGGGGAAGTTTGTTTTAGTGGAAATTCTACTGTGAAAAATAACACAGTCTTTGGGGTAATGGTGTGAATTTTGTACCTGCACAGAAAAATAACTTGCATTTATCGCTAATTTTGGCTATATTCTTTGTGAAAACTTTCACAATGGAGCGCCTGGTGCAATCAATTCCACTTCCAGCTGTTGCAAGACTTTGCTCGCTTTACCAGCTGCTTGGTGATCTGGAGACCCAGGGGGTGAATCGCCTCTCCTCCGGCGCTCTTGGTGACACTTTGGGAGTTGGTGCCCACAACCTGCGAAAAGATATCAGCTATCTTGGTGAGAATGCAAGCAGCGCAGGAGGCTATGATCTGATCCGCCTCAGGGAGCTGATTTCAAGACGCCTGGGGTTGGACCGTAAGCAGAGAGCCTGTGTTGTAGGTTTGGGGCGATTGGGGAGTGCGATAATGCAGCACTGCCGTCTTTCGGAGAACGATTTTGACATACGGGTCGGCTTTGACTCAAATGTTAATCTCGTCGAGACATTGAAAGCTCCGGTCAAGATGTATCCGGCTTATGAGATGGTCGACATCCTCAGGAGCATGTCTATAGAGTTGGGGATTCTCACGGTGCCCCCAACCGGTGCTCAGGACTGTGCCCAAAGCCTTGTGGATGGAGGGGTGAGGGGTATAATAAATTTTACTCCGGTCAAAGTTCGGGTTCCGGAGTCGGTGCTGGTGCGGGATATCGATCTTACAGGTGAATTCAGGGTGCTTAGTGCGCTGATGTTTCTTAGAAAAGGGTAATCACCCGGTTTTAGAACAAGGAGGAGTGAATATGGGTAAGGTATACAATTTTTCAGCAGGTCCGTCAATGCTTCCCGAAGAGGTGCTCGCGGAGGCTGCATCTGAACTGCAGGATTATCAGGGCAGTGGTATGTCGGTAATGGAGATGAGCCACCGGTCTGCGCTGTATATGGAGATAATTAACCATGCAGAGCAGCAGTTGCGCAGCTTGATGGAGATACCCCACAACTACAAGGTACTCTTTGTTCAGGGCGGGGCATCCCTACAGTTTGCAATGGTTCCGCTTAATCTTATGGCAAAGAGCAGCACCGCAGATTATGTCAATACCGGGATGTGGTCAAAAAAGGCAATTGCAGAGTGCAAGAAGTTTGGTAATGCGAACGTGGTTGCAACTTCCGAGGACAAGAATTTTAACTACATCCCTGCTTTAAGCAAGGATATGTTTGATTCTCAGGCAGCGTATGTGCATATCACGACCAATAACACCATATTTGGTACACGATACACGCAACTTCCGGATACCGGTGATGTGCCGCTTGTTGCTGATATGTCTTCAAATATCCTTTCTGAAAAGCTGGATGTGAGTAAATTTGGCATCATCTATGCCGGTGCACAGAAAAATATCGGCCCTGCGGGTGTAACTGTGGTTATCATTCGGGAAGACCTTCTTGATCAGAGAATGGAAACTGTACCATCGCTGCTTAATTATCAGATTCAGGCAGAGAACGGTTCAATGTATAACACCCCGCCCTGCTATTCTATCTATATTGCCAAGCTGGTATTTGGGTGGCTCAAGAGAAACGGCGGTGTAGAGGTGATGCAGAAAAGAAATGAGGAAAAAGCAAAGGTTCTCTACGATTTCCTTGATGAATCTAAGCTTTTCACTGCAACCGTCCAGCCACAGTACCGCTCACTTATGAATGTTCCCTTTGTTCTACCCCAAGAGCAGCTCAATGACGCCTTTATCAAACAGGCAACAACTGCGGGTTTTGTGAATCTTAAAGGACACCGGTCTGTTGGCGGTATGAGAGCAAGCATCTATAACGCAATGACTCTGGAAGGGGTGCAAAAACTTGTCCAGTTCATGAAACAGTTTGAAAGCCAAAACCGTTAGTTATCACTCAATAAAAGGAAGAACAGATATGTATAAGATACAGACTCTTAACAAAATAAGCGGCCCCGGGCTGGGGCTTTTTCCACGAGATGATTATGAAATTGCTTCGGAAATTATCAATCCCGACGCCATAATTGTCCGAAGCTTCAGTATGCATGATTTTGACATCACTCCCAATGTCAAGGCTATTGCCAGAGCCGGTGCAGGTGTCAACAATATCCCAGTCGAACAGTGCACTGAAAAGGGGATTGTAGTGTTCAACACTCCCGGTGCAAACGCCAATGGCGTAAAAGAACTTGTGATTGCAGGTCTCCTTATCTCATCAAGACGCCTTATACCTGGGGTAATGTGGGCAAGAGATCTGATCGGCCAGGGGGACCAGGTACCAAAACTGGTTGAGAAGGGAAAAAGTGATTTTGTCGGCCCTGAAATCAAGGGCAAAAAACTGGGGGTTATCGGCCTTGGTGCAATCGGGGTTATGGTTGCCAATGATGCGGTAGCTTTGGGCATGCAGGTGATTGGGTATGATCCGTTCATCTCTGTTGAGGCCGCCTGGGGACTTTCAAGTAGTGTTAAACGGGCAAAAGGGCTTGAAAGCCTGTTGGCAGAGTGTGATTATATCTCTCTTCACGTGCCCTTGAATGACAAAACCAGAGGTGTTATCAACAGTGAACGTTTTGCAATCATGAAAAAAGGTGTTCGGGTTCTTAACTTTGCACGCGGTGGTCTGGTCAACAATGCCGATATGGTCGCTGCCCTTAATGATGGAATCGTCTCCTTTTATGTAACCGACTTCCCGGATGAACAGCTTTTAAAGCAGCAGAATGTTATCCCCTTTCCACACCTTGGTGCATCCACTCCTGAGGCCGAGGATAACTGTGCGGTGATGGCGGTCAATCAGACCCGTGAATACCTGGAAAACGGCAATGTCAAAAACTCCGTTAATTTTCCCGATTGTGAGATCCCCTACACCGGTAATAACCGTATTGTGATTGCAACCAAGAACATTCCCAATATGGTTGGTCAGATTACAACCCTGCTTGCCAGTGAAAAGATCAATATCTCCGATATGATAAATAAACACCGGGGTGAGATCGCCTACAATATCATTGATATTGATGGCGTTGCCGGTGAAACCACTGTGGAGAAGATAAAGAAGATTGAGGGTGTCGTGATGGTACGTATGATAGATGCTACACAGGAGTAAGGTGCTGCTGTAGGATAGGGAAAAAGAGGTGGCGGTAGCTGAGTTGTGATGTCAGTTGCCGCTTTTTTTTGGGGAAATGGGGATGAAGGAGGGGATGAAGGAGGGGATGAAGGAG
>SKJJ01000086.1 GCA_007115975.1 Chitinispirillum sp. | reverse complement strand
TGAAGCGAGCATGGAGGAGAACCGGTGCCGTCCTCGGCAGGCGCCCAAATTCATACTCTTAATTCAGTCCTCGCAGCGCTATAAACGTGGCACCGAGTGAAGCGAGCATGAAGGAGAACCGGTGCCGTGGTTGGTGAGCATGGTCGAACCACGGCAGGCGCCCAAATTCATACTCTATCCCATCATAATTTTTTTCCGGACCACCTGCCCAGCAGCTATCCCCAACCTCACCGCATCCTCATAACCCTCACACTCTTTGCCATATCCGCGTACTTTACCCTCACGATATACATCCCGCTGGAAACTTCTTTTCTGTTATCACTGGTTGCATCCCAAATCACACTATACCTCCCGGCAGGGGCTGCAGTGTTCATAAGATTGCGCACCAATCGGCCCTGTATGTCGTAAACGGAGACGTCCAGATGGTGTGCATTGGGACCAGTCCACAGATAAGGGATCACAAAATCGATAGTTATTGCGCTGATAAAGGGGTTTGGAAATCCCGGGCGCAGCCCAAACTTTGCAAAGTAGTTCTCTATATCTTTAATGTCATGGGTGGCCACGATAAGCCCTCCGGTCTCCTCTGCGGAGGCTTTGATATTAATCTCAGCGGTTTCACGAAGATTGACTGCACTGTTTTTATCGACCCAGAAAAGATATAACTCTTCCGGTACGCTCTCAATTCTCTCAATAGTTACCGACAGGTCCTGTTTTGAAGGTGCTACACCGATCTTCCATTCAAGTGTCTCATTGGTTCCTGCCATTTTATACAGATGCGACAACCGTCTTGTGCCCCTTTTTTCACAGTCGCCGATGATATACAGATAGGGCGAACCGAACGGTGGCGGTGGTTGCGGTTCATCAAGTGCACCCCGCTTTGCCAGACCCGACACGACTCCTATGTAGTTATCCGGATCATGCACCCCATCTCCCCCAAGCACAACCTGAAGATCCCACCCTATGTGGCGGCTGTTTCTTTTCGCAAGCACCGGCCCTGAGAGAAGCGGATAGTACTTAACTGTAGTGTCCTCTTCAGTGTGTACCCAGTATGCTTTCCAGGGCTCAAGAACTGCTGCAATTCGGTAACCGCCTGTTTTGGGCAGCCACTCCCAGACCGTTTTGGTCTGCATCCACTGAGGACGGATAGTATAGGGGAACGGACTTGCTATCTGATTCCAGCCGGTATTTTTACTGGTGAGTCTTACGCCCAAAGTATCCTTTGAGTCATTAAGCTTCCCGATTGAAACCGAAGGAAGTGACAGTATGGTATCGGCCTCTGAGTAGACCCAATACCCTCTTCCCGGCACCATCTCTGTGTGTCTGACATAGTGTGAGTGGAGTTTGTCTTCTGTGCGTCTCTCATCCCAGCCAAATACTACTATGGTGGTATCATCGCCAAATTCCAACGTCGATTCTCCCCAGGGCGCAATCATCTGCCAGGTCTCTTTTTCAATAACAAGAGTGGCAGAAAAGTTGTTCACCTCATACTCGGTAACCGAAGAGGTTATTGGCAGCACCGCTCTGCTCTCAAAACCTTCCTCGTCGGTCCAGGTTACAAGATAGATGTACCCGGTTGCTTCTTCCACAGCAGTGTCGGTAAACACCGTATCATCAGATGAGAAAACCGTTAACCATCTCTGATCAAGCTGCCCCCTTAACTCCCACATATCAAGTCTTTTGTTTTCGGTAAAAAACAATTCATCTGACACCACCCGGTAAATTTTGTACTCCGTACCCGGGGATGCTTTATCGGGAGCGTTCCAGGTAATCACTACTCTGTCTACCGCCGTCTGATTCACGGAGATATCTCTTACAGGAGCAGGTTCTGCTTTCATTTGAGCTGTCACTTCGATGCTTTGTGTGACATCTCTATCGGTACGTGTTTTTGTTTGTACACCGTCGCTCCAGCTGCGGAAAACATACCCCTGCTCCGGCACAGCAGTAACAGCGGTACCGGAGGAGCCGTGCTGTAAACTCTGAAAATGATCACCAACAAGCGTACCGTTTTCACCGGGATTGTAAGAAAGAGTATATATAATAGGCAAGAATACGGTGTGCACTCTACAATCAGAGGTGATGTTTTCAACGACCACAGAATCCGGTTTCATTGCATTTTCAGAAGCTGACCAGTTGTGGATCAGATTTTCACCGTCGGCACCCGCCCGGTGAAGCGTTACACCCATCAGATACCATCCCACCCTTGGCGTTAGGTAGAGCGTAATATCAGCGCCATATTCCACATTCAGAACTTCCCCATCCGGATTGGTCGCACCCTCTCCCTCGAAGGTAAAGTTTACCCTGAATTTTTTTATCATGAAGTTGGCTTGTACTGCTATATCTGATGTTGCATTTGTATCAATTCTTGGATTATCGTCTACTCCGTCACTCCAGCCTATAAACGCATACCCCTCATCAGCAACCGCTTCAACGGCAGTCCCGTCCCCTCCATTGGGGATACTCTGAAGAGGCTCACCGGTGAGAGAACCGTTTTCTCCTGCGCTGTAGGCAAGAGTCAGTACAGCGGGAAGCCATTTTGCAAAGACCTGTATTCTACCGGTGGTTGCGCTATCTATTTTGGCAATTGTGTCAATTAAATCCAGGTCCCGGTACCAGCCGTCGAACAGATACCCCTCTTTTTGCGGCTCACTGAATACAACCTCGGTTTCGATAGTGTAGTAGAGAGGGTTCTCCTCACTGTTTACCCCACCGTCAAGATTGTAGACTATCGGATAGTTGACTGGTATCCAGAAAGCATACAGTTGATGCTCTGCCTTGACAGTGACAATCGACTGGGAGATTATCTCTTCACCCTTGCCCTCCCTTTCAGTAAACCATCCCATAAACTCATAACCCATTCGCTTCGTGGCTGGCAACTCACCATATTCATAACCCGGCGCTACACTTTTATAGGTAACTTCCGACACTTCACCGCCAGCAAAATCATACGCTACGGTTACCTGATCCACCAGCCATCTTGCGTGGACCGTCACCTCTCCAAAACTTCCGGCGGGTATTGCAGTTATAGATATTTCATGGTCCCCGTCCCCGTACCAGCCATCAAATCCGAAGCCAACTTTGGATGGGGCCCTAAGGAGAATCTCCGGCGATTCGATGGTATAGAACGGGGGATTATCCTCACTGTTCACACCGCCATCAAGCACATAGGTGATAGTGTACTCCACCGCCTCGTAGAGTGCATAGAGCGTATGGTTGTCGGCAATCTCCACAGTTCTTTCTGACGTAACCTGTTCACCCTCACCGTGGGGATCGGTGAACCACCCCATAAAGGAATAACCCTGTCGCTCTGTTTGAGGAAGAGTACCGTAGGGGTTATCAACGGTAACGGTTATGGAATCGGGACGGGAGCCACCCTGAGCATCGAAATGCACCACAATCTGATCCGGTGCCCATTTTGCCCAAACGGTTACCTTTGAGAAACTTCCCGAAGGTATTGCAGTTACCGGTTGTTCATACTCCCGGTCCCCGTACCAGCCTTGAAAAATGTACCCCTCTTTGTAAGGATCACTGAAGATGATCTCCGGTGATTCGATGGTATAGAGCGGGGGATTATCCTCACTGTTCACACCGCCATCAAGCACATAGGTGATAGTGTACTCCACCCTCTCGTAGAGTGCATAGAGCGTATGGTTATCGGCAATCTCCACAGTTCTTTCTGAAGTAACCTGTTCACCCTCACCGTGGGGATCGGTGAACCACCCCATAAAGGCATACCCCTGCCGCTCTGTTTGAGGAAGGGTACCGTAGGGGTTATCAACGGTAACGGTTATTGAGTCGGGCCGGGAGCCACCCTGAGGGTCGAAATGCACCACGATCTGATCCGGTGCCCACTTTGCCCAAACGGTTACCTCTGAGAAACTTCCCGAAGGTATTGCGGTTACCGGTTGTTCATACTCCCGGTCCCCGTACCAGCCTTGAAAAATGTACCCCTCTTTGTAAGGATCCCTGAAGAGGATCTCCGGTGATTCGATGGTATAGAGCGGGGGATTTTCCTCCCTGTTCACACCGCCATCAAGCACATAGGTGATAGTGTACTCCACCGTCTCATAGAGAGCATAGAGCGTATGGTTATCGGCAATCTCCACAACACTTTCTGAAGTAACCAGTTCACCCTCACCGTAGGGATCGGTGAACCACCCCATAAAGGCATACCCCTGCCGCTCTGTTTGAGGAAGGGTACCGTAGGGGTTATCAACGGTAACGGTTATGGAGTCGGGCCGGGAGCCACCCTGAGGGTCGAAATGCACCACGATCTGCTCTGGTTCCCATTTTGCGTACAGAGTAGTATCCGCCGTTACCACGTCAAGGGTGAAATTCCACCAATTCATGAAGCCTTGATCACTGTACCAGCCACCAAATTCATAGCCCGCTCTTTTGGGATCGTCGGGAACAGGTATCAGGGCACCGGAAGGCACCTGTTCAGAGTGAACCGGCCGGCCGTCATTGAATTGGAACATAACAGCATGGGTTTCAATATGAAAAGCGAGTCTGCGAATTTCTACGGCTCCTACAGTAGGTTCACTCAATGAAGCCATTGGTATAAACGAAAACCCAGCGATAGTGCCCGGATCAAGAGCTACCGGCTCGGTTACCCACTCAGCCTGCCCGAAACTATCCAAAGGCAGTATTACAGTTTTCCACAGATTACTTCTGGTTAACAGAAGCTTATGGTTGTCACCCGTTTGCGACAGTCCAGACTGATCGACAAGCATCTCAAAATCATTTACAGCACGATACTCAACCTCAACTGCGGTAAGCCCGAGAAAAAGGGTTTCATTATATCTGACGCTCATTTGTGCCCAGGGCGACAGTTCACTATTGGGATCCTCGATTATACTGTACCCCATCCTTGCAATGCCATTATCCAAAATCCCCTCAACGGTATCAAGTTCTGAACCATAACTGTCGGCATAAGCGCTCCATGCCCCAGAACTCACCAGCCCTTCTCCCAGCGGTTCGTCCCAGCGGGCATACAGGGTGATATCCTCAATGACCGTTCTAAAAGGGAAATCCCACTCACTTTCAAGAGCGACATCGCTGTACCAACCGATAAAGCGCAAACCTGCTTTTTCGGGATCGGGGGGCAGCTGTGCAAGGTGTTCATCCTGTATATGCTGAGTGTCAACAGGTGTTCCGTCATTGGAATTGAAAGCTACAGTATGGTAGGTGGGTACGGGTGGTGCCGGAGCAGGAGTTTGGGCATTGGCAGTGAGAAACGGATAGCTGACTGCTTCGTTTATACTCCAGACATTTACAAAATCCCACTCGGTAAAAGTGGTGGCGTAAAACATCTCCAGAGAAGTTTTAGGTGATCCTCCAGCCGAAGTGTCAATCCCCGATGCAGTAACATCCCAGAAACAATTCACAATTTCGGCACTAATAGAAGAACCCAACAATCCCCCGATATTTTGATCTGCTGAGGGTATGATCCTTCCCGCACTATAGCAACTATTTACATAAGTTGAATAAACATACCCTACAAGTCCACCCACATTATAGTCTCCTGTAACATCTGCCGTGCTGTAACAATTCTGCACGTTACTGCTCATACTGCTGTAACCTGCAAGCCCCCCAACTCCGGTTGTTCCGGTTACCGATCCGGCAGTGTAACTTTGAGCAATCAACACTCCGTAGCTACTTCCTATCAACCCCCCGGTAGAACTTCCCCCCTTTACAACACCGGTGACAAAACAGTTGGAAATGTGAGCATAGTCAACCGATCCGGCTAAACCGCCAGTATTGTCTGCTCCCGTTATGTTGACATCTCTAAGTCCCAGATTTTCTATATATGCCTCATGGACATTTTTGAAAAGTCCAGTCTGGTTACTGGTATTTCTGTTAATGTGCAGTCCGGATATGACATAACCGTTTCCATCAAAAATTCCGGTGAACGGACCAGAGGTACCACCAATGGGAATAAATCCAGCGCCGCCGTTCCATTCGGATGTTGGGGAAGCATCAATATTGCCTGTTAACTGGTAGTGTCCGTTTAAGGGGAAATTTTCATTTCCAATGTTCTGAAGCTCCTCCAGGGTACCGATTGATATGATGGGTGGTTGAGGAGGAGCGGGCGGTGGAGTTTGGGCATTGTCAAGAAGATAGGGGTAGGAAATTCCCTGATCGATATTCCATACAGTTGTAAAGTCCCAGCCCGGGAAACTTAGCGAATCGGTCATCTGTGTGGAGGCAAGGGCTTGTGCAAAAACTGAATTCAGGCCTCCGGAGGTCTCCTGACTATAGTAGCAGTCATTGACATCCCCCATATAATTCTCCCCCAGAAAAGCTTCAGTTAAAGTCTCCCCCAGAACAGGCCCTGCAGAGTAACAACCGGCTATAATCCCGGAGTTGTTCAATCCTGCAAACCCCCCAACCCGATTCTGTCCCGATACTGTTGCAGTGGAGTATGATTTTTCGATGGTTCCGGTATTGTTTCTTCCCACAAGTCCACCGGTTTCATCTATATGGCCGCTCACTGTTCCGGTTGAATAACACGACACTATCTGGCCGTGATTGTTTCCCACAAGCGCACCAACCATGCTGCTGCCTGTAATCGAAACATCCACGAGCCCCACGTTTTTGATTACCGACCCGTTGTCGGCTATTCCAAACAGCCCCTGAAGATCAAATGAGGGCCGGTTAATCGTTAGACCGGTTATGGCAAACCCATTACCATCATAGGTACCGTTGAAAGGGTTATTAATATGGTGACCTATGGGCAGCCAGCCCAGTCCCGAAAACCACGATACAGTAACCGATGCATCTATATGGGCAGTCTGCCGAAAGTGCTTGTCACGTATTGTGGTATCCGCCGCTATCCAGTGGAGGTTTTCAATTGTTTCGATCAGGTAAGGATCGCCTTCTGAGCCATCACCGACCAAAGAAGGTGCAGGGGTCTGGGCAATGATGGTTTGGGCAATGATTAAACCTGCGCAAAAAACAGCTCTTGAAAAATTGCCCGCATTTTTTGTGTGTGAAATAGGATATTTCATGACAGCCTCTTGTATAACCGCTGATTATTGTTGTGGTAATTGTCCCTTTGCCTTACATATTATACCGGGAAAGGGCAGTTTTGTCAAAGTTTTTTTATTCTGGTTTGATCGGTTATTTTGTTGGTAACCTGAACGATAAAAGACGACAAGGAATAACCGGTGTTTACCTGGAGATCTTCAGTTGAAGATACAACTTCTCCTAAGACTAACCCTCAAACGATGCAAAGGCCCATTCTCTTTTGTAGATTCCTTTGAAAAATCATTGCACCTAAGCATCTTTGCAATTGCTTTTTTCAAGCAAATTACAGATATATGGAATTAATAATCATATTGTTTTGAAAAACCGGCTTAAATTATGTATAATATAGACATATGGTGTTTGAATTGTTTCTCTCAACAAATCACCTTAATGAAGAGGTGCCTGTGAAAAAGATTAACCATTTGTTTAAAACTAATAATGGGTCTACCTTAGTTGGTGTAATGGCAGCAATAGTGTTTGTTGGGATAGTAACAACCTTTATGACTTCCATGACCCAAAACCAGTTCGGATCCACACAGGCATTTACATCTCTGCAAACTGCAACTATGACCAGCAACAGTGCCTTGCGAATAGCAGAAGCATACCTGAACCAAGAATCTGAGACTGCCCTGGAGATACTCAAAGCTGTCGAAGAAGATGGACCACAATGGCTTTTCCCGCACGGAAATAATTCTGCTACTCTTGCTGACGGACAGACGTATAATGCAAAAATTCTCAGTTTTGACTTGAACACGTTTACCGCTGTTATCGAAGCGACAGGATGGGGCAGAGGTACTGGGGTTAAGCGCACAGTAGGAGTGTATGCCTTAGATAATCTTGAAAAAAATGAGATTGACAATATCTTCAGCAATGCACTGTATGTTAAAGGCAAAATTAATACTCAAGCACCTCTTAGTGTAGACGGTGATACCTACATTGGTGGCAATCAGGATTTTAACAGTGAAAATGCCAGCTACAATGGCAACTTTATCTGGAACACAACAAGCACTACTGAAGCGAGTATAAACTCAAGTGTAGGCGTTACCTTTAACGGTCCGGCCTATTTCAACAAGGAAAATTTGAAAATCAATGGCTCAGTGACTTTTAACGCGGGTGCGGCTTTCCAACAACGCCTGACTACCACTATCAACAATCCAGATATCATAACAGTAAACAATAAAGGATTAATCCTGAATGGTGGAGTCCAGCACCACAATAACACTAACCCCAGTGAACCTGATATCATTGACATGGGAAATAACACACTGTATTACCATGGGCAACTTTACCCCAAAAACGAAAGTAGTGTTGATGCTTTTAAAAATGCACCTAACAAAGAAAATGAGCATAAAACTGATGAACAAATCATTGAACTTCTCAGCGTAGATAGCGCCGAACCGATAAATATCGGAACCCTAACTGAGCACAAATTTGATGATAGTAAAATTGATGAAGACATAATTCAAAATCTATCCACTTTGTTTCCACGTAACACATGGAACGGCAGCGACCTCCAAAAAGCCTATGACGATACACCCCAACATATGAAAATTAATGGTTTTATGGTTATAAAAGTAGACAAAAATACTTTCCTTAGACCACAGAATCCTTATGATAATACAATAAACATGTTTAACGGCAAGGTAATCTTCCTTGTTGAAAACAACTTGTCATTTGGCAACCAAATGTATCAAAGTGGAGCACAAGCTAATACAGTGTTTGTGGTAACAGAAGGTAGTACGGTTAGAGCTTTAACCAATAGGCGTTTTGAAGATAACTTCCATTTCAGAGGGATGATCTACACCGACGATGGCAATATAGCAGAGATTGGTGGCCAGTCGATTACCAACGACGGTGTAGTGCGCTATAATGGTGGTACCTTTACAGGGGCAATTCATGTGCATGGTGAAAATGATGAGCTAAGTACAACCGGAGATACGGGTGACGACCCCAATAACATAAATATCAATTACGATGAAGATGTATTGAAAGAGATTTCCAATACTGGCCTTTTCGGTGGTCTGGGTGGAGACAATGAACCCATCATCACCGATGGAGAAGCGATCGAACCGAGACAATTATCGGTATATCAGTATTGACAATTAGAGGCTGACCGTACTTAGA
>SKJJ01000193.1 GCA_007115975.1 Chitinispirillum sp. | reverse complement strand
GGGGATGAAGGAGGGGATGAAGGAGGGGATGAAGGAGTTGTCCACGGAAGGCACGGAAATGGAAATGGGGTATGGAAATGGGGATGAGGCTGCTCACCGGATGAACGTGTTATAAACCTGTTTAGCTATTTTCTCAAATCGTTGGTGATTTGTATAAGCAGGGCAAGTTTTTGGGATGCTGCGCCTGAATCGATCGATCTCTTTGCCAGCTTAATTCCATCCTCCGGTTTATCACACAACCCGGCTGCACAAAGCGCAAATGCAGCATTGAGTATAACAACATCCCTTGGCGCACCCTTTACCCCGTTAAGCAGGTCTTTTATAATGGCTGCATTGGTTGGGGGAGTACCGCCCTGCAATGTCTCAATCGGGGCTCTTTTTAATCCATACTGCTCAGGCACTACGTTATAGGTCGTGACGTGCCCGTTGTTTAGTTCGGAAACCTGTGTCGGACCGCTCAGCGATACCTCATCCATACTGTTGCAGCCGTGAACCACAAAGACACGAACCGATCCCATATTCTTAAGTACATTTGCCATGGGCTCAGTAAGATGAGGAGAGAATACGCCGAGGAGCTGTCTTTTGGCAAAAGCTGGGTTGGTGATAGGTCCAAGCAGGTTAAAAATTGTTCGCACACCAATCTCTTTTCGGGCTGGAGCGGCGTGTTTCATAGCCTTATGCAGAGTGGGGGCGAAGAGAAATCCGATACCTGCTTGATCGAGGCAGGTTTTCATCTGTGAAGGATCGATCATGATGTTTACACCCAATGCTTCAAGTACATCTGCTGCACCGCTTTTGCTTGAGACGGATCGGTTACCGTGCTTTGCGACTACCGCTCCGGCGCCTGCAGCAACCACTGCTGCAGCGGTTGAAATATTGAAGGTATTAGAACCATCACCTCCTGTGCCGCATGTGTCAACAAGGCAGGTCTCTTTATCGGGCAAGATTTTGGTAACCTTTTCGCGCATCACTTCTGCCGCTGCAGTGATCTCCTCAACCGATTCACCTTTCATTCGCAGAGCTACAATAAAGGCTGCGACCTGGGGCACGGTTGCATCGCCATCCATAATGGCCTTAAAGGCACTTTTTGCCTGGATTGAACTGAGATTTTTCCCCTGAATGACGGTTTCAATAAATTCCCGCATTATAGTGCTCCTTGAAGATTTATATTCTCTTAGCAAAGATCGTGTAGTTGTCTGCAAAATAAAAGACGGTTTTACCTTTGGGCAATTTTGTAGTGGTAGGGAGAGTAAAAATTTTATAGTGCTTTTGGGACAGATCCAAAAAAGTAGCTGGATCTGATTGCGGATACGGTTTCATCATTGTATACTAAGTGGGATTATGGAAATAAGTGAATCAAACAGCACTCCGAGAGCAGAATTTGTCACCTCTGCAGCATATTTTAAAGAACTGTCGCAATCAGCAGACCGGGAATATGCTGTTTTGGGCAGGTCAAATGTGGGAAAATCATCTTTTATCAATCATGTACTTGAGTCGGGTGCCATAGCGCGAACATCAAAAAAACCGGGAAAGACAACGCTTGCAAATCTTTACCGGCTGAGTGATGGTACCGCATGGGTGGATTTACCCGGATATGGGTATGCAAAAGCCTCGCTAAAGGAAAAACAGCGGTGGGGTCGGTTGATTGCAGATTATTGTACCAAGCGGGATAACCTCTCAGGGATAATCTGGCTTCTTGACATAAGACATCCCGGAGTAAAGGCCGATCTTGAAGCGGGGCATTGGCTTTTTGCACTTGGAAAGCCGGTTTTTCCGGTACTGACAAAGAGAGACAAACTGCCTAAGCAAAAGCAGCAGCAACATTCCAGCGCGTATACGGATATTTTTGGTTTTCCAGCTGATCCGCTGAGGTATTCGGTGATGGAGCACAATTCACGGGAAAAATTCTGGGGTCGATTTTTGCAATGGAGAGATGAGGTTTTGGGAGAAGAAGAAGGATGATTGATAAGTTGTATGGATTTATACTATACCTGGGGAAAATGGGGACGGGAATGATTGATACCGCTGTTTCCATGACCGGGTTATTCTTTGATGCTTCATTGGCAGCAGTACATGCGATCCGAAGACCCAATCTCTCATTTTTTACCCAAATGTCCAGGCAGATCCTTTATACCGGTGTTGAGGCGTTCTGGCTTGTGGGGATTATTGCGTTTTTAGCCGGGAGCACCATTATACTACAGGCTATGAACAATGCCCCCTTGTTCGGGGTTACCGAATATTTCGGCAACATTCTGGTCATCTCGGTGGTAAGAGAACTGGGACCTTTTTTTACTTCTCTGGTGGTCATCGGCAGATCAGGTGCTGCCCTAGCGGCGCATGTGGGCAATATGAAGGTTGCCAAGGAGATTGCTGCATTGGAGGTGATGGGTATTGATCCGGTTAACTACCTGGTCTTTCCTGCCCTTTTGGGAATGATCGGTTCAATGATCTGTCTCAATATCTATTTTGATCTTATAGCGATTCTTGGCGGACTTCTGGTTGCAAAAATTACCGTGGATGTCCCCTTTATAATCTTTATGGGCAAGGTGCTTGAAGCATTGACACTGGGAGATATCCTGGTATCCATTGGAAAAAGCGTTTTGTTTGGTTCGATCATTGCCATTGTAAGCTGTCACAGCGGTTTTACCGTACAGAATATAAGAGGGGTCCCGCAGGCTTCAATAAAGGCTGTGGTTACATCTATGACCCTGACAATTATTATTAATGCGATTGTGACGATAGGCTTTTATGTCCGTTAAACTTGAAACCAGAAATCTTACCTTCTCCTTTGACCGGACTCCATTGATTCGAGGAGTGAGTTTTACTGTTGAACCTGGTGAAGTTGCAATCATTGCTGGTAGAAGTGGTCACGGAAAGAGCACTCTTCTGGAGTTGTGTTCTGGACTCAGAACGCCTCGTTCGGGCAAAGTCTTGTGGAACAATGAGGATGTTGAGGACTTTTCAAGAACCGCCCTGCTCCGTATGCGTCAATCGGTTGGGTATGTGTTCCAGTCCCATGCTCTGATATCCAATCATACTGTTTTTGATAATATCGCCCTGCCGTTGCGTTCACGCGGAGGAATGTCTGCGTCATTTATCGAACGGGAGGTTAAAAGGGTGATAGAGGAGCTTGGGATTTTTGGGGCAGAAAATGTATATCCGGAAGTCCTCTCCAGCGGCCAGCTCAAGTCGGTGGCTGTTGCACGGGCACTTATAAGCAAACCAGAAGTACTTTTCCTCGATGAGCCCCTCAGCGGGGTGGATCCGGTAACTGCACAGGGGATTTTAAATGTTCTTCATTCTCATTGGAAAAAAGAGGGTATGTCAATTATTTTGATAAGTCATAACCTTAATGTCTGGCCCAGTAAGGTTAAACATAAAATTGTTCTTGATAGCGGCAAGATCTGTTCTGCCCAAAATTATCCCAATATTGACCGGGAATATAAATCTATTTAGTTGAGTAAACTATTATGTTAAATAAGAAAAGACGAGCAGTACAGAACGACCCGTTTGTGCGTAGGCACCGCAATTTTTTTGTAGGGGTCTTTTTACTGATACCGGTTATTGCCATACCTGGTCTTCTGGGGTACACCTTTTTTAAGAGCCAGTTTTTCCAGCGGGATATTACTCTTTATGCAGTCTACGATAACAGTTATGGTCTTAGCAGGGGTAACAGGGTCACCATATCCGGTACCACAATCGGTCATGTTCAGAGTGTTGAACTGTTAAGAGAGCGATATGTAGTAGTGGTGCTGAGTGTCAGGCAGGAATTTCAGCATCTTGTCAGAAAAGATACACGGGCACTTCTCAAGCAGATGAATTTTGTGGTTGGTGATTGGGAAATTGAGCTCACCGGTGGAAGTGATGGTGAACGTGTTATTGATGATGCCGATACACTCAAAGCTGAATACCCGCTGAGGATAGACCGAACAATTGAACAGATTACGGAGATGGTGAGTGTGGCCGGAGAGATCCTTCACTTGGTTTTTTCCGGTGAGGGTACGATTGGGCGTCTTTTGACTGAAGATACACTGTACAGACATATTGATCAGCTTGCCGAAACTGCTGCCCTATTGGCTACAGAAGCACGCAAAACGATGACTGGTGTGGATTCACTGCTAGCTACTCTGGAGACCGCAGGCAAGAGCGGCCAGTTGGTTCTCGATTCCATTCCGGCAGTTGTTGAGTTGGTCAAATCTGCTCTTGAAGAGGCAAACCATATTATTGCCAGCGCAAGTGAACTGTCTGAAACGGTACCGGCACTGGTAGATGATCTGGATGACACTCTTGAGGAGGTTGATCTGATCTTAAAGGGACTCCAGAAAAACCGTATGTTAAGAAGAATGATGGGTAGGCACCCTGATCCGCTCCTTATAGATTATCCTTAATTTTAAGTGGTTACAATATGATAAAAGCGGCTGTATTACTTTGTTTGTCAGTCTTGGCGGTGGGGTGCAGTTCCCCAAGAAAGCAGCAGAGCACTTTGACTCAGAGTGTCCTGGGTGAGCGTGCCTATGGTGCCTTTTTAAAGGGGGAGCACTACGTTGCCCTTGAATTGTATCGCAGAAGCTATGAACAGGCCAGAAGAGCAGATCTAATTAACCGGGCTGCCCACGACCGTTTCAATATGGGACGGGTTTTCTATGAACTGAATGAGCTTGACAGCGCAATCACTGCTTTTAGTACGGCATATGATGTTATGAATAGAACCGACCTCGTTACAGAAGCTTCAATAGCAGCCTCTTTCGTTGCGCTCTGTTATGCTCATAGGGACGATTTTGCCACGGCTCGAAGGTGGCACACCACATCCGCTTCTCATGGTCAACTGGGTGACAGGGACTTTGTCACAGGTACCGGAGCACGGTTGGACTGGATGGAGAAAAACGATGTAAATGCAATTACTGTTTTTCAGGAGTTATCATCTCTCTATAAAAAGAAGAGAGACCATTCCGCTTTAGCCAGAATGTATTACTATATGGCTGAGATCAGATTTGAGACAAGAGACATGGAGTCGGTAAAAAATCTCCTCTCTGAATCATTAAGCAGTTTGGATATGGCGGGTCAACGTTACTGGCGCTGGAATGTTCTGCTTGCTCTTTGTGTTGTCCACTTGTGTACCGGTGATGAGAGTGCCGGAAATTATTACTATTACCGGGCTTTAAAATCGCTGCCTGATGGAACCGTTATACCTTCACTGGAGGATCTAAGCCGCTGTCGCTGGATTCAAAACTGAGTACTCCAAAATAATCAAATCAGGGTCCGCTGGCCAGCATTGCCATTTTGGAGTATTGAGAAGTACCTCTTTATTGCTGATTTTACATGCATGCCTGCTGTGTTAAAAAGGTAATAATACCCCTAAAAATATGACAAAAAAGAGCACCCCTGTTACATTCAACCGGTGCTGAAAATTTTGATATATTGAACTGAATAAAGCTTAATACAAGCAGCTATGGAGAGACATCTATGCCAAATTTGGCACTGTAGTCTCTTTGTAAACTGTCAACACCGGTACAGCTGCTTTCAAAATGTAGTCGAACCAAAGCCAGTTGGGGCTACCTCCCGGTAGAACAAAATTCTCATTCTGGATCTTTTCTTATTACGGTTCATGTTCGCTGCGCAATTTGGTACTTGAGGTGTGTTGGTGGAGATACGTCTCTTTTATGTCAAATGATCGTACGGTTTAGGAAAACTAAGTGCCGCAAAAAGTTTGATAACTGTTCTGAAATTCTTGGCTTGGTGGATTTAAGGAATTGCTACACCCACTATGATAACTATAAGGTGATTTCAGTATTTTTTCCAGTTGATTAAATGTGCGGTAATCTCCATCGCAAGCCTCATCTAAAGCTTTCTCAACAGTATGATTTCTGGCAATGAAAATGGGATTGTGGTTTTTCATGATCTTTTTTGCCGTTTCAAAGCCATAGCTATTTTGAGCAACTCTTTTTTTCCATCTGAGAAGCCACTTTTTCATGAGGGGGTTTTCTGTCAGTGGGGCAGTTAATGGCTCAATTTCAGAGGAGAGAGCTGCAAATGTATTGGTGTAATCTAGCTTCAATTGCTCCATTAAGTGTAGCACTTCATCTGCTAAATGCCTGTCGTTTACTGTTTTATTCTCGACACCCAATTTATCTAGCATAACGGTATAAAAGGAATCAGTCCAGATGGTGTCAAAACTGTCTAGTGTCTGCTGTGCCAGTGGTATCGCATTTTCAATAGTGGTATCAATAAGAGGAAGTAGTGCCTGGGCTAATTTTATCAGGTTCCACTTGAGGACTTTTGGCTGATTCGCAAAGGAGTATCTTCCATTGACATCAATGGAACTGAAGAATGTTTGTGGATGGTACGAATTCATGAATGCACACGGACCATAATCAAAGCTCTCTCCGCTTACCGAAACATTGTCGGTATTCATTACGCCATGAATAAATCCCACACGCATCCAATTTACCACAAGGTCTATTTGAACCCGCATTACCTCTTTTAAAAAACGCAGTGCAGGATTTTTATCTCCTTTAATAGCCGGGTAAATGCGCTCGATTGTGTAGTGTAAGAGTGCTTCTAAATCCTCTTTACTCCCGAAGTAGCTTGCGAATTCAAATGTGCCAATACGAATATGGCTTTTCATAACTCGTGCTAAAAGAGCACCATCATTGATCGTTTCCCTGTATACATCTTCACCCGTTTTTATAACTGCCAAACTTCTCGATGTGGGAATGTTTAAATGGTGCATTGCTTCACCTATTAAGTGTTCCCTGAGCATGGCCTTAAGCACCGCTTTGCCATCTCCACCCCTGGAGTATGGTGTTCGGCCGGCCCCTTTGAGTTGAATGTCGAATCGAATATTTTGGTTGGTGAGATGTTCCCCTAAAAAAACCGCCCTTCCATCCCCCAGCATGGTAAAACTTCCGAATTGATGTCCTGCATAGGCCTGAGCAAATGGATTGGAGTTTTTGTGCAGAGATTGACCAGATAAAATACTGAGCATTTCATCTTCACTCCCAAAGTCAATATCTAGAGCAGAAAAAAAATCTCTGTTTACGACAGAAAACTCGGGTTTTTTAAATTGTTCCGGTTTTACAGGAGTATAAAATTTGCCGGGGAGGCTTAAATAGGTATTGTCAAAATTAAAGCCACTCATATTTTCCCTTAGTGAATAAATTTATTTGGTATTTTCTCAATCATTTTGGCGGTTACCATGTGAGGAGTTCTCAATTTGGCGCGGTTATACGTGAAGTGAAAATCTGTCAGAACAGTTTTTTTGACAATAGGGTAATTCTGAAGCTTCGGGGTTCAATTCCCCGAACGCGACTCCAGCTCCTCCCACCTCTTATAAGAGGACTCCAGCATCCCTTCAAGCTCACCGAGCCTGGCTTGCGCCTCGGTTACAAACCCTGTTTTTTGGAAATAGCCGGGGTCTGCCATCTTGAGACCAAGCTCTTCAAACTCTCTCTCCATCTCTTCGATCTGCTTTGGCAGCTCGCTGAGGGCAACAGTTTCCTTGTAGGAGAGCCTGTTTTTGTACTGATCTTTTCTCTGCTCCTTACCCTTTGACTTTGGTGGGCTGCTCTTTGCTGCACCCCTTTTTGCAGACTCCTTATTGCTCTGGCGCTCCCAGTCATCATATCCGCCCACGTACTCTCTGAATATACCATCTTTTTCATAGGCAATGATGGAACTGACAACATTATTGAGAAACTCTCTGTCGTGGCTTACCACAAGAACGGTTCCGTTAAATTCGCTAAGCAGCTCTTCGAGAAGCTCAAGCGTTTCGGTGTCAAGATCGTTGGTCGGCTCATCGAGGATAAGAAGGTTTGATGGGTTGGCGAAGAGGCGTGCGAGCATCAGACGATTGCGCTCTCCACCGGAGAGTTGCTTTACCGGTGATTTTGCTCTGTCAGGGGTAAAGAGAAAGTCCTGAAGATAGGAGATGATATGCTTTGGCGTGCCGTTTATAAAAACAGTATCTCCGCCACCGGGCACAGCATTTTCCCAGACGGTTTTTTCGGGATCCAATATATCCCTAAGCTGGTCAAAATAGGTCGCCTCAACGGATTCCCCCATAACAACGGTACCCTGCTCAGGTGCAGTTTTTTGGAGCAGAAGATTCAGCAGAGTGGTTTTTCCGCAGCCGTTTGAGCCGATAATCCCTGTTCGGTCCCCGCGCCTTAAATTCAGGGAAAAGTTTTTTACAATCGGTGTGTCGTTGTAGGAAAAGGTGATACCTTTTGCCTCTATGACCCGGTTTCCCGAACGTCCTGCTTCACTGACACTCATCGAGACGTTGCCACTGCCCTCACGGCGCGCTCTGCGTTCACCTCGCATTTTGAACAGTCTGCGAACCCGTCCCTCATTACGTGTGCGCCGAGCCTTTATACCCCGTCTTATCCAGACCTCCTCCTGAGCGAGCATCTTATCGAATCTCTGCCACTCTTTCTCCTCGGCTTCAAGCAGAGCATCTTTTCGCTTGATAAAGGTGGGGTAATCACACGACCAGTCAAAAATATTCCCCCGATCAAGTTCAACTATGCGGGTTGCCAGTCTGCGCAGAAGACGACGGTCATGGGTAACAAATACCACCGTTATGTTTGAACCAATCAGTTGATTTTCGAGATCGGTTATGGTTTCGATATCCAAATGGTTGGTTGGTTCATCCAGAAGAAGGATATCCGGCTGACCTGCAAGTGCCCTTGCTAAAAAAACCTTGCGGCGCATTCCGCCCGAAAGTGCCTGGTATTCAGCATCTCCGTCAATGAAAAACCGACTCATAGCCCGTTCTATAACCGTTCCCATACTCCAGCTGCTATGTTGCTCAATTCTGTTTTGAAGTTCTGAGATGCGGGAAGTGTCGCCACTGTTCTCTTGTATCAGTCGGTGGAGAAGGGCAAAGTCTTTGCCCAAATCACCGGCACCTGAGGCCACAATGTCGTATACGGTACCCGTTACATTCTTGGGGATATCCTGGGAGAGAAGAGTAATGCGGGCACCGGCAGAGTTTATGATCTCTCCGCTATCGGCAGTGATCTTTGAGGCTATGACTTTAAGAAGTGTCGACTTTCCGGTACCATTGCGGCCAAGAACCGCAATCCTCTGCCCTTTTTGGATGTCAAGGGAAACATCATCCAGGACCGGAAGACCGCCAAACGCAAGTGAAATTGAGTGAAGACTTAGTTGAGACATGGTTGTTAAAATAGTTTATAGGGTGCTGTAGTATACGGATGAATTTTTGCAATATTTTCTGGCGCTTTGAGAATCTACTGACCACCATTGTTCTCTGGACCCCTTTTTCCCATTGGATGTTTATGGTAAAGCAGTACCATAATCCGCTCTGCACCGACCGATTGAGCGGAGCGTGAATTTAGAGCTCATTTGCATCTTCCGTCCAATTACTATTAATTTTATACAATGAAAATAATCTCCATTCTCAATCATAAAGGCGGGGTAGGGAAGACCACCTTTACCGGCAGTGTCGCTCAGGCTCTTGCACTTACCGGCTTTCGGGTGCTTGCCATTGATAATGACAGTCAGCACAATCTCTGCTCTCTTTTGGGTGTAGGCAGCAGGTCTCCCAATATCTGCGATTTCTATGAGGCCCGCCCCAAAGAGGCAAGCAGAATACTTTTAAGAGCGGTACGAAAAACCGATCTTCACAACCTCCACACCATCACTTCATCAAAAGAGCTCGGTGACTCATCGGTGAAGGATATTCTTTATCTCAAAAAGCACATTGAAGAGTGTGGGTTTGAACGATATTACGACTATATTCTTATCGATAATGCTCCGGGAATCGATTCTTTGCAGGCTTGCGCTATTCATGCAAGTGATGAGATCTTTGTACCAACGGAGCTGCGGCAATTTGCGGTTGACGGATTAGTTGAGATGGAGCAGGTGATTGGTGAGCGGCACCCCAAGGCTGCACAGATTACCAGAATCATTCCCAACTTCTACAAAGACATAAAGAGACATAACACTTTTTTGGCGGTGCTCCATGACCTCTTCCCGCGCAGAGTGACTTCAACCTGCATCCCTCTTGATAATGTATTCGATGAGGTGGTGACTGAGGGGAAAATTCTCTTTCTGCATCGGCTCTACTCAAAGGGTGCGGCCTTTTATCTGAAACTGGTTGAAGAGCTCTTTGCACTTGATGAAGATGCAGTGTGGGAGCAGGTGTCAGGCAAGCGCAGGGAGCATATCAGTACTCAGGCCAGAAACCGTCTTAAAAAATCAGCGGGGAATAAGGATGAAAAACAGCAACAATAAGGGTGATGCCGTTTTTAACGATATCGATGAAATGCTTGCAAAGAAGATTGTCAAGCGTTCCGAGGTGAATAATTCAGATCACGATGATACGCCCCTTTCCAAATGGGACGACAAAAAACAACCACTGTGCCCGCCGAAAAAATGTGGCTGGAAAATCCCAGCAGTGCTTTTTGCATTGTTCTTGATACTTGTGGCTGTTTACGCTTTTTTCTGGAGTGATGCTTCGCAGAAGTAGAGATGGATCCCCGCATTGCCCCCCCCCTCAGCGTGTATTGCTCAGTAGTGTTTTTGTGGGCACTGGATTTGGTATTCTCCGAAATTGAGTGCCGTAATGCTGAGATCTACCTTCAGATTACCCACAATTCCTCCAGATACCCCTATGTTTCAAGCTCTGCGTATCTCCTGCGCTCTCTGCGTCCTCTGCGTTAAATTCAACCCTTCCACTATCAACTAACCCCACTGGCACAGAAATCATAGTATGTTTGTGCCAGTATCACTTCACCCGCAAATCTCCTCCAACCCAAATCCCCTCGCAGCCTCCGCAAGAACCGACAGATCCTCAGCAGTCTTTATCACCGCAAACATTTTCGGATCAACCGTAAGAATAAGCGGCTTCTTTGCTAGGGGCAAAATATCAGTGGCAGCATAGCCGACCTTGGGTGATTTAGGCAGATCGGGCAGGACCTCTTTAGGTGGTGTGGCGTAGTCGGGGAGGTCGCTTTTTTGCAGAAGATCACAGTCAAGAGCGTATAGTCCGGTGTTGAATGGAAGAAAATAGCGGTTGTTGGAATCTTTGATTTTCCTGCTGGTCTCATTTCGTACACCCTGTTCGATTATGCAGGTACTCTCATTGTTATCCTTTTTTATGGTTACAAAGGTGCCAAAAGGATCATTGGGTTCAAAGGTATCCCGCATAACTCCTACTCCCAGGCAGTCATGTTTTTGGGCGGCAGATGCCATCACGGGCAGAAGTCTCTGATCGTATATGGCCGTTGCCTGTGCCAGAATTAGCTTTGAGCACCCCAGGCTTTCGAGCCACTCGATGCAGGATGGCTTGTCGGGAGAGGGCTTCTGTTTGAGCTTCATCAATGGTCCTCCGGTCTCATCGGGATGGGTTACTGTCACCGGAAGACCGTTTTTCATCGTAAATGTGATCCTGTCATCCATAGTAAAGTGGAGGCGCTCATCCTGTGGAATTGTAACAACGTGCTTAAGACCAAAGTTGCTGTTTTTACTCAGAACCTCGGGGATTACCCGTTCTGTTACAGATCCCTTGGGTCCGGTGGTAATAATAACGGGTATGTCGAGGTTGAAGTTTTTACAATAAGATGCGATAAGCGCCAAGTTAATATGGAGCGCACCAAAGTTGTTACAAAAGTTTTGAAGCGGGTAGGTAGCCTTGGTGAAATCTTCAAGTGCCTTTGGGTCCTCACCCCGGGCAAGGAGGCTTAATCTGAGGCGCTCTCCCTCTCCGCCGGCGGTAAAAACCAGTCCATACCCCTTGAGGTTCAGGGGAGAGTCTGGCAGGTCGTGCCAGGGAGTAAACGGAGGAAACTGTTGAGTGGCACCATTGAGGACATTCTGGCATGCTGTTACACTTTTCATTGCCTTGTGTCTTTTCGTCAGGTGTGAACGAAAAACGGCAGGGGGAAACTTTTCATTCATCTGTTGCAAAAGGTGTGATTGAGAAGATATGTCAAGTTTTTCGAATCCTTGCACTAAAGGACCCAGGTTTTCTATTGTCCAGATTTCCATTGAACCTCACGGGGATAGGAGTGGGTGGTTAAGCTTGTAAATGAGTATACTGAAAATATATTACTGGATCTCTTCACTTAAACCTGGATAGCAAATAATGTTTGCAAAAATTTCCAGTCTATGGGGATAGTAGTGAATAATAGTTTGATTAGATGGAACGAATTTTCATCAATGATTTGGTGTGCACTAAGAAAGTGCAGACTCTTATATTTTCATGACATTGAGGAGTTTCTGAATGGTGCCCTAAGGAAATTTACTGTACCATTGTTTATTGCAGGTGCCCGGGAATTTCATAAAGAGGTGCTCCTGCCTTTATGTGACATCTATGATGGAAATGATTTTTACACTGGTGGACTTGAAATAAAAGAGCGGACAGGTTTTTGATTGTGTTACTCCCTGATACTAAGGCGGTATTAATTGGAAACTGCACAGCCCTCAATTCTGAAGATCTCAGAACGGGTTCAAACTATATGACCTCGCAATCTGTAATCCCTTTGATTGAAATTCCGGTGTTGGCAATTGGCTAAACAGTTTTCTGCACTTGGTGTACCCTCCATTAAATCGTTTGATTTTTCCGGTACTCATTCTATTTTTCCTACTAGTCACCGACAGAAATGTTAGGAAAAACAGCCAATGCAATCTTCTGGTTTAAGAGTTATTCATCCTGTCTACTATGCCAATGATCTGGTATACCCCTTTATTTACGCCTTGAAACTGGCGCAGGCCTCCGGCGGAGAGCTTGAGATTGTGGATGTGCGCACCAAACCAGAGGCAACCGAATATATTGGTGTACGCTCGGTACTCGAACAGTGGAAGGTACTCCCTGCCGGGTCTTTTCGAAGTGATGTTGCACAGACTGGGCTGCGGGTAAAAAAGGTCGTACGTGAAGGTAATAAGAGAAAAGTGATAGAGAGGCGCTTCGAAAAACATCAACACGATCTGATGGTACTTGGTGTGCCGGACAATCAGACTAACCGATTCAGCTTTAATGGCGTAGCCGGGCATCTCGCTCACTCATTTGGCAATATGACACTGTTTGTTCCTTCTCTGGGCAGAGCCTTTGTGGATGAACATACCGGTGAAATCTCTTTAAGGACCGTACTTATTCCTGTTGCCGATCAGATCTTTTATGATGCTGCGGTTGGGGCTTTAGCCGATCTTTTGAGATATTTGCCTATATCCGTCGAAAATATAATTATGCTCCATACCGGAAACGATTTTCCGCCCCTGCAACAGAACAAACAGTTCAAGCACCAATGTCGTGAATTTCTTGCCCGAAAGCCCCTTGTCGATGCTATTGTTAATACCTCAGAGCTGCAGGATGTTGATCTGATCGTAATGGCCACAAAGGGGAGGAGTTCCATTGTACAGAAATTTACCGGAAGTAATACTGAGCAGGTTGTACGGAAACTGCCCTGTCCGCTGCTTTATGTCTCGATGTAACTTTTACAAACGGTAGCGGTGTTTGCAGCACCGCTACCTATGCGGGCAATTATCTAAGCAAAGCCAGAACATTCTGAGGGGCCATGTTTGATTGCGCAAGCATCGCTGTACCGGATTGGGTAAGAATCTGGCTTCTGGTAAATGCGGATGATTCTGCAGCAAAATCAGCGTCACGGATAAGGGATTCTGCTGCTGCCTGATTGGTTTCACTTACCTGAAGATTGTTGATTGCGTGTTCCAGCCGGTTAACATATGCACCGATTGAAGCTCTCTCGGAGTTTACCTTGTCAATGGCATTGTCAAGATAACCGATAGCCAGCACGGCATTTTCCTGTGTATTCATCTCAAAAGCTGCTGTGAGGTTTGAATCCAATTCGGTGGCGATCATACTGTTTATTTCAATAGTCAAACCACTGGCTTCCTCGCTGCCGGCATCGATCCAGAAAGTGCTCCCCTCACCACCACCGAACCGGTCTCCATCATTGGATATTATTTTCATGTTGTTGTAGTTGGTTACATTGGCGATTCGGTCGATCTCTTCTCTGAGATGCCCGAACTCCTGGTTGGTGTAGCCACGCTCAGTGTTTGTAAGCGTGTCATTTGATGACTGCACCGCAAGTTCTCTCATCCTCTGGAGAATGTCAGAGATCTCATTTAATGCTCCTTCAGCGATCTGAAGCAGTGATGTACCGTCAAGGGCGTTTCTCTGAGCCTGGCGAGACCCTCTTACCTGAGTGCGTAGCCGCTCGGAAATGGCAAGCCCTGCGGCATCATCACTGGCCCTGTTAATACGCAGGCCGGTAGAGAGTTTTTCAAGGCTGCTACTCATTGATTGGTTTGATCTTGCGAGGGCGGAAGTTGCCACCATGGATGAAATATTGTTGTTGATTCTCATAAAGAACCTCCCTGTTGTAATGTGTTCATGCGACATTCCGTTGTCACACTCTACTACCTGGCTTTTTGTGAAACCATACAGGAAGATCTAAAATTTGCCGTTTCTCCTCCCTGTCTGTAATTTCACCTATTTCTATTATCGGAAACATTCGGATTAACTTTAATTTTTTTTTGGTAATTCTGGTGTAAGTACCGGTTAAAGTCAGAAAATGTGTGTTGTCGGGTAACCCACTGCAACGGTGTTTAGCACGGGAGATTAATGGAGAACGTTGTATAAATTCATACTTTTCCCACAATGCAGCAAATATTATGGAGCAGCTAATAGTAATAAGGCTTTCGCCTTTTATACGACCATTGGTGGGTGGCTCATGGCAATGACCTTGAGAAGAAATCACGCAACGCTCTTAGGAACCCTTTTATCGAAAAAACCTTTTTTTTAGGGGTCATAAATTATCTTTCAGATGATTTGAGGCCGTTGCATCTTCATAACTCCTTCTGAACTCCTCTTTAAAGAAAAGACTGTAAGAGAGTGGATAGAATCAGGTATTGCTTTCGGTGTGCCCGTGTTGAGGCCTGTTGCTGAGTTGCAGGTAACCCGGAAGGAGTAGGCCTGGGCGTTGGGTAAGGTGGTCGGGATGGAACGAAGCGGTGCATCCAAACCGTTCACTGTTTTTTGACCATACGTTTGGTTACATAATAATAAGTGTAGTTATGCAGGTGTAACTATATCTCGGAAAATTGCTGAAATTACTGTATAAAAGCATCAATTGAGTACATTTTGAATCAAAACACTGTCAGTAGAGGTTGGCTAAAGATAGGGCAGGGCAAACTGGTCTAACTAATCCGGTCACACTCAAAAAAGGGAGAATTTTATGAAGATCGGAATCGTCAGTGATACGCATCGTAACAGGGAATACCTCCATAAAGCTGTTGATTTCCTTATGTTAAAGCACAAGATTGCAGCCCTGTATCATCTGGGAGATGACTATGATGATGTACAGGATCTTGGGGAGAAACACCTTGAAGTCGTTCAGGTCCCCGGTGTTTACGATGAACGATACAGGAATGGAAGCTTACCAGCAAAAGTCAGTGAAACTGTTCTGGGATTGCAGATCTTACTGGTGCACACTATTGATAAGGATCTCACCGCTGAGGACATTGCCAAATCTGATATCATTCTCCACGGCCATACACACAAAGCAGAAATTCGCCTTGATGACGGGGATTTGTATGTAAACCCCGGACATCTCAAAGGTAAACTTGATAAAAATATGCATCCAAGCTTCGGACTGCTTGGTATTGAGGACAATCAAGTAACGATTAAAATTTTCAGCCTTGATAAGCTTGAAGAGATCCAAGCGATGACGCTGATCAGATCCGAAAGTGGGCTTTACAGATCCTCCTGATGGATATGGGGGGTGGGCGAGCTTTTTTAGTCAGGCCCCCGAGTTGATTAGGTGTTATGGTAAGACTTGTGTATCAGGTTTTTCGCTACAGCTTTGATTTTATATCTGTTTTTGGTATACTGTAGACCCGAGATTTGTTGTTTGGTATTTTGCAATACTGAAGCACCCGCGCCAGTTCTGTTTTCTGTTCTTAATTTCCTATCCACTTATATATATTATATGGTTATATATCGTCTTCCCCATCAGTTTCTGGTGCATGGGTGTATATTTCAATTGTATAAAGGAGAGAGTCATAATATGCTTGATATGCAGCGCATAAGAGAAAATCCGGAGATGATCGCTGAAGCTGCGGCGCGAAAAAAATGCATTGTCGACATCAAGGCCGTAATTGAGCTCGACCAGAAACGCAGGGATATAATTCGTGAAGTGGAACAGCTGAAAAATCTCAGAAATACCCGATCACAGGAAATATCACGGTTTAAAAAAGAAAAAAAAGATGCCGCAGATCTTATCAGTGAGATGAAAAATGTTTCAGACTCGATTAAGGGACTGGATGAAAAACTGATTGCAACAGACGGTGAGCTTAATGAGATACTTATAAGGATTCCAAACCTGCCCCATGAATCTGTGCCCCGTGGGGAGAGTGAAAGAGACAATGTTGTTATATCTGAGTGGGGTGAAGCACCGGAATATGATTATAAACTCAAGGATCATCTTGAGCTGGGGACATCGCTTGATATAATAGATTTCGGCCGTGGCGCTAAAATCTCCGGTGCGGGGTTTCCTGTTCTTAAGGGCAAGGGTGCACTGCTTGAAAGGGCGCTCATCAATTTATTTCTGGATACTCATACTCAGAAAAACGGCTACAAAGAGGTGTTCCCCCCTTTTCTTGCAAACCGGGCAAGCCATTTTGGCGTTGGACAGCTTCCAAAGTGTGAGGACCAGATGTACTATATAGGTGAGGATGAGCTTTTTTGTATTCCTACTGCAGAAGTGCCCCTGACCAATCTTCACCGAGAAGAGGTGCTGGAGGCCGATGAGCTTCCTATAAAATATTGTGCATACAGTGCCTGTTTCAGACGTGAAGCTGGCTCCTATGGCAAGGACACCAAAGGATATCTGCGCGTGCATCAGTTTAATAAGGTCGAATTGGTTAAATTTACCAAACCGCACGACTCCCTTGGCGAGCTTGAATCTCTGCGAGGTGATGCTGAAAGCATCCTAAAGGCTCTTGGGTTGAAGTACAGGGTACTTGAGCTTTGTGATGCCGATCTCTCCTTTGCATCGCTTAAATGTTATGACCTCGAAGTCTGGGCTCCGGGTGAAGATAAATTCCTCGAAGTCTCATCATGCAGCAACTTCGGGGATTTTCAGGCACGAAGGATGAATCTCCGCTACAGGCCTGCCAAAGGTGAACGGCCACAGTTTCCTCATACCCTTAATGGAAGCGGACTGGCTACTGCAAGAATATTGGTGGCACTGCTGGAGACATTCCAGACTGAAAGAGGGAGTGTTATTGTCCCCCCCGTACTCAGACCATACATGAACGGCTTAGAGGAGATTGTACCCTGAGATGATTCATGGCATAAGAAAGATGTATCAAAACAGAAGACAAATTCTGGAGATGATTCTAAGAAAAAAACTCCTATCTGTCAGAAATATGCTGCTGGTTATCGGTTTGTTGTGGCTTATCTTCTATCTCTGTTTCTTTAACGCTCTGATTTTGGATCTTAATGTGCAAAATCGACATCTTGCACAAAGCAGAGGGGAACTCATAGCCGAAAAAATTTCCCTTGAAGATGGGCAAGATAATCTGTTGAAAATTTTTGATCAGGTACTCGCTAACTCTACCACTCCGGTTATTATAATTGATTCCAAAGGAATGCCGCTGTATTGGAAAAACGTTGCAGCTTCACTGTTTGGACCCGAAATTTCATACACCCAGGGTCAGCCACCCGAAGAGCTCAGGACTATCAGCAGGGCTGCATCCAGGCTCAAAAAATATAATAATCCTATTCTTATTGATACCGGAACCAGCAGTTACGCAGGAATAGAGTTGGTGTACGGCAACAGCTCTTTTGTACAGCTTCTGATGTGGTTGCCGATCATTGAGATGATTTTGGTTGCCCTGATATTATCCATGATCTTCATATCTTACAAAAGTAAAAGAATTACCGAGAGGAGCAATCTCTGGGTGGGTCTGGCAAAGGAGACTGCTCATCAGTTGGGTACACCAATATCTTCTCTTATGGGGTGGGCGGAATATCTCAGGGCGGTCTGTGAGTCCAATGATAGTGATGCATCATTAGATTTACAGCAGATAAGCCGTGTGTGCACCGATATGGAATATGATCTTAAACGGCTCCGAAAAGTGGCTGCAAGATTCAGTCAGATCGGTTCTGTGCCCGATAGAACAATGTGTGATTTAAGGGAAATACTTAAAGATACCGTGGACTATTTCCGCATTCGTCTTCCGCTTCACAGTAGAAAAATCAATGTCGTTTCAGATTATCAAAAGGTGCCTCCGGTTGCCCTGAATCGTGAACTTATTGGGTGGGTGTTTGAAAATCTGTTTAAAAATTCAATCGATGCTATCAAGAAAACGGAAGGGACGATTGAATTGACTGTCAGTTACCTTGAAAGAGAACAGATTGTGCGGTTTACACAAAAAGATAATGGTACAGGTGTTGCAAGAGAGAGGCTCAAGAAAGTGTTCTCTCCCGGTTTTACCACTAAAAAGAGGGGATGGGGTCTTGGATTAACACTCGCTAAAAGAATCGTTGAAGATTATCACGGGGGCAGCATTTATATAAGTTGGTCTCAGAGGGATAAAGGAACTGAGTTTACAATTGATTTGCCGGTTAGGCCCGTAGGGGTGTCTGGAAATATAAAGTAAAGGGAGCTTTGAATAATGGCTGTGTCGAGGAAAAAAGTGTTATGGGTTGATGATGAAATAGAGTTTCTGCGTGCACATATTCTTTTCCTGGAAACAAGGGGCTACAGTGTACTGCCTGTTTTTAGCGGCGATGATGCTGTTGAATTGATTAAAAACAATCCCGATGCCTACGATATCGTGCTTCTTGATGAACAGATGCCTGGAAAGGACGGGTTAACCACACTTGAGGAGATCAAAGAAATTGCACCGTCAATGCCGGTGGTCATGGTTACGAAAAGTGAAGAGGAAGAGTTGATGGAAGCTGCTTTGGGGAGGAAAATTGACGGCTACCTTACTAAACCCGTAAACCCAAGCCAGGTGCTACTTGTTTGTAAAAGACTGCTCGATTGCAACGAACTTATCTCTAATCAGCTCAAGCAAAAATTCCTCAGAGCCTATACTGATATCCGCTCCGTGCTCGCTTCCACTCTCAAAATCAGTGATTATTTCAGGCTCTACGAGTCGCTCTGCAGATGGAATGTCGAACTGGACAAAATCGAAGATGAGGGGCTTAGGCAGATGCATGCCGGACAGATATCTGACTGCAATACTCAGTTCTGTAATTATGTCGCTGAGCAATATCCCCGATGGATTCGAGGTGAAGGTAACGGACCGCTGATGGCTACAAATGTCATTGAGAAAGTTATTGCACCAATGATTGAAAATAAAGAAAAGGTGCTGATGATTGTGCTTAGCGGTATGAGAATGGACCAGTTGCTTAACCTGGAAACAGAACTGAGGACAATGTTCAGAATAGAGAAAACATCTTTTTGCTCGGTGATCCCCTCGGAGATGAAGTCCTCACGCTCTGCTCTGTTTACCGGTAAGTCGCCGGAGCAGGTCTATAGTGACTGTCCTGAAATCTATCGGGCTGAAGATGAGCACATCATCTCTGAAAGTGGAAAAAAACTGCTCTGTTCTGGGCTCAAAAACCTCCCAATCAGCGAAGAACAGATTTTTTATGAGGAAATGACTAAAAACTACTCTCAGGAAGAGATCACTGAGATAATTGAGCAGATCGAAAACGCTTCTATCGCAGTAATTACAATTGATATCATTAAACGATTCATTCAGTTAAGCTCCTCTCCCAATGTGCTTAAGGAGATTGCTTCCGATGAAAAGGCGCTGCGCAGTTTTACTTCTTCGTGGTTCAATAGCTCATCGATCTTGAAACTGCTCAGAACCCTCTCTGTGGAAAACAGAAATGTGATAATTACTTCAGATCACGGACATATCCTCTGCTCAAGAGGAACCGAGATATATGGAACCGACCTGATCGAAGCAAACCTGAGATATATCTGTGGTGAAAAAATCAGTGCAGATGAACGACAGGTTATCTTCCTTGAGGAACCATCCCATTATGGTTTACCAAAACTCTCTGAAAACTCAAGAACAATCATTGCACGGGAAAACTACTATTTCATCTACCCCGATGAATTCGAGCGCTTCAGAGACCAGTATCAGAACAGTTTTCAGTGTGGCGGAATCTCCATGGATGAGATGATCATGCCGCTTTATGTCTGTAAAAAGAGATCGCATTCCGGGGACTAGATGATGATTGTAAACACCAATTCTGTGGAACAGACCAGAAATATCGCCGCACGTCTGGCCCGAAAAACATCTCCGGGACAGGTGTTTGCCCTTGCAGGAGATCTGGGAAGCGGTAAAACAGAATTTGTCAGGGGGTTCGTTCATGAGCTGTCACCTGATGCACAGGTGCGAAGCCCGACTTTTTCTATAGTAAATACCTATCCTGATGGTCCGTTTCCGGTCTTCCATTTCGATTTTTATCGGCTCGGTGATCCTTCTGAGCTCGATCAGATAGGTTTTGAAGAGTATGTCAACGGTCAGGGAGTCTGCCTTATCGAGTGGGCATCAATGTTTCAAGAGTGCCTGCCCAAGCATACAATTATTATCAGTTTCACCGATACTGGTCTGGAAACAAGAAGAATCGAATCTGCGCTTGATTGGTAAAAGGGAGCACGGGGAGACAAGTGATGATCTGGTATGATCCGCTCACCTGGGTTCCGGATGCATTGGTATTATATGTGCCGTTTCGATTGGCTCAAACCAGATCTTCGGTCTCGCCCCTTGGGCATAGCTTTCGTGAACGGTTAAGAGATGGAACTTTTCATAACCTGCGACCAGTCACCATTACGTTTCCCCCGTTGGGGCGATTCTGGTACTCATTGCTGCAGATGAGGTCGGTCCCTTATACTATCTATTCAAAAGCAGAAGTGTACAGTGGTAATATCTCTTTAATCTGAAAAAAACTGCTCTTTATTATCAAGCAGCCACCGTGCATAATCACGATAAACCGTATTGATAAACACCGTTTCATCATCATCCGCGGGATTGATTCTCGAAGCTTTTGTCAAAAGCGCTGTAAACTGTTGCTCATCCTTCTCCTTCACCGCAAAGGTTAATGCTCCGGATACAAACGTAGAGGCAAATCTTCCTTCTGAGTACTGGAGAGCTTTTTGATAATGAGCTTTTGCCCTCTCCATATCACCGCCAAGTGAAGAGGGGGCAGAGGCGAGAAATACGGCATACGTCTCATGGGCAGAACCATTGTCGAAATCACTTTTCAGTTGGATTGTTTTCTCAAGAAGAGCTGCAGCCCGGCGCGCAGAAAGTCCCAGCCCCAGATCCCTTCTGTCTGCCCCAACTGCTCCAAGCCATGATGCGGCGGTCCAGTAAAGGTAGGAGGTGTCAGCGGCAGTAACCCTGATCAGGGCGGAGTCAACCGATCCGGTACGAATGGTGGATGCTATTCCGGGGTGGCGGATCTCAAGTCCGTTGAGTAGGTGTTCTCTTGCGCGTAAATAGTGGTTTTTAGCTCTTCTGCGCATCCTTGTTACTTGATTGCGGTCTGAACCATCCATCATGTCTGTCTGCAGCATCAGAAAAATATGGGCGTTGAGAACAAAGAGCTTTCCTGTTGCCAGGTGAAGCTCCGGATTGGTTTTGTTCTGCTCAAGCAGTGTTTCAAAGAACTTAATGGTAAAAGGCAGCGCTTCTTTTATCAGTTCAGGATCATCCTCTCCTTTAAGAAAGGTCGATTCTGCAGAGAGATTCTTAGTAAAGCTGCTGAGCATCATTTTCCGTGGAGAGCATCCGGACAGCAGTGCTAAACAAACAACAATAGTTGAAATTTTCATAATTTGCATTACGCACTCAATTGTTGGCGTTTGTAAGTTTTTGTTTTGGGAACGATTGAAACCACAACTGCTGTTTCGGTATAAAAATTACTTAAAGGCACTTGAGAAAACATATTTTAATCGTTTTGAAGCAATTTCAGATAATCTCATTTTCAGACCCCAGAGGAGTTGTGTCATGGATCTTGATAAAGCTATTCGAAAAGTACCCGATTTCCCCAAACCTGGAATTTTGTTCTACGATATTACAAGTATTTTTATGAATCCGGACGCTTTTCGCTATGTTGTGGATAAGATGCTTGCCAACTATAGCGATGGTGAGGTTGATGGAGTTATCTCAATAGAGAGCCGCGGTTTTCTTCTGGGTTCCTGTTTCGCCTACAGCAAAAAGGTGCCACTCGTTCTGGCCAGAAAAAAGGGGAAACTTCCGGGAAAAACCATCTCTCAGAGCTATCTGCTTGAGTATGGTTCAGCTACGCTCGAAATCCATGAATCAGACCTTATTCCGGGTAAGCGGTGGCTTATTATCGATGATCTTATCGCAACCGGCGGTACACTGGAAGCGGTTGCTTCCATGATTGAGAACTCCAATGCCCACGTGGCAGGTATTTTCTCCATAGTCGGACTTCCTTTTCTTAACTATCAAGAGAGAATCGGAAAATACCAACCAGTCACATTAATCGATTACAACGGTGAGTCTGTTGATCAGATCATTGCAGATAAGTAAATGAAAGAGAGATGAATGGAAAAGCAGATTAAAGAATTGCTGTCAGTTTCAAAAGTAGGCGATGTCATAAAAATAAATGGTTGGGTGAGAACCCGCCGGGATGCCGGACAATTCTCTTTTGTACAAATTAACGACGGTTCCTCTATTGATGGACTTCAGGTGGTTGTGCCCGGTGAACTTGAAAATTACAAGTCAGAAATAGCACATCTTACCACCGGCTCAAGTCTGACGGTTGAAGGGCAGCTGGTGGAGTCTTTGGGCAAGGGGCAGGCCTTTGAACTTCAGGCACGAAAGGTCGTGGTACATGGAAATGCACCTGCTGATTACCCGCTGCAGAAAAAAAGACACACCTTTGAATTTCTGCGTGAAATCGCGCATCTCAGAGCACGTACCAACTCACTGGGTGCGGTCGCACGGGTGAGAAGTTCACTGAGCTATGCTGTGCATAAGTTCTACACTGAGAGAGGTTTTTTCAATGTCCATACCCCCATAATCACCACAAGTGATTGTGAGGGAGCCGGTGCAATGTTTCGGGTGACAACTATTGACCCCGAAAATCCCCCCAAAACTGAAGATCAGAAAATTGACTACAGGAAAGACTTTTTCGGCAAACCGGCTTCTCTTACCGTAAGCGGACAGCTGGAGGGGGAGGCCTATGCGCTTGCCCTTGGACGAATTTATACCTTTGGGCCCACGTTCAGAGCCGAAAACTCCAACACTCCGCGACATCTGGCTGAATTCTGGATGATAGAGCCCGAAGTGGCATTCTGTGACCTTAACGGGGTTATGGATCTTGCCGAAGAGTTCGTGCGGTATTTGGCAAATTACGTACTTGAGAATAACCGTGATGATCTTGAATTTTTCGACAAGCGTATCGATAACACCGTACTCTCTACTCTGGAAAATATCGCATCCGAACCCTTTGCCCGTATAAGCTATACCGAAGCAATAGAGTTGCTCCAGTCAGGCAAAGAGAAGTTTGAGTTTCCAACTAGCTGGGGGTGTGATCTGCAAACTGAGCACGAACGCTATCTCACCGAAAAAGTGTATAAAAAACCGGTTATCGTCTATGACTATCCTAAAGAGATAAAAGCTTTCTATATGAAACTGAACGAGGATGGCAAAACCGTGCGGGCAATGGATGTCCTGGTTCCAAGGATAGGGGAGCTTATTGGCGGAAGCGAACGTGAGGAGAACCATGATCTGCTGGTGGAGCGGATGCGCCAAAGCGGACTGGATGAGAAGGACTACTGGTGGTATCTTGACCTGAGAAAATTTGGAAGTGCTCCCCACGGTGGTTTCGGCCTTGGCTTTGAGAGACTGTTGCTTCTTTCAACCGGTATGCAGAATATCCGGGAGGTGATTCCTTTTCCTCGTTTTCCGGGAAGTGCGGAGTTTTAGGGAGGTCTTCTGCCTCGTCATCCCCGCGAACGCGGGGATCCAAGCTCTGCCACGCCAATTCCTGCGGGTAATATTTCGTCATCACCGCGCAGGCGGGGACCCACTCCGTGTATCTTTCTCAATCAAGGTAAAGAGTGTGTCTGGCTTTCTCATCAATTGTCCCATCCGGATTTCGCATGAATGATATCTATTGACGGCAACACCCCCTTATAATACAATAGAATTGCACGGGAATTCAGTTTGAATACGACTGATTAAAAGTTGTCGGCAATAACGGTCCCCCGGATAATGGAAACCTTAACTCTGAGCTGATCCGTTCACTGTAACCTTCTGCCGGAACCGGGGAGGAGATCGTAACGGTTTGGAAATAGTTATGCGTAATAATTTTATGTGTCGGTTTGTAGCATTGTTGTTTTTTTTGCTTGCCCCAGCAGTAGTGGCATCGGTGCGTATACAGTTGACACCCGAGGAGATCGCCTATCTCAATCAGCTTGGGCCCATTACAGTCGCCCCGGATCCGGACTGGCAGCCCTTTACCTACCTGAATGAGCAGGGGGAGTTTGCGGGGATTGCAATTGATCTGCTGTCGTTGCTGGAAGAGCGCCTGGGGATTCAGTTTACGTATGTTAAGACTGAGGACTGGGATGAGGCGGTGGCGCTCTCCCAAGCCGGGAAGGTTCTGATTCTGCCTTTTTCCAATCAGACACCGGCACGTGAAGAGTGGCTGATTTTTACAGAACCACTGTTGGTCGATCCTAATGTGTTTGTGACCCGTGAGGAGCATCCATTTATCAGCGATGCTTCACAATTGGTTAATCAAATGATAGTGTTTCCGCATGGAACTTCGATGGAGGAACGTGTTCGCCGGGTATTCCCCAATTTAACCGTTGTAAATGTCGCATCGGAAGACGAGGTGTTCAGGGCTGTTGATCGTCGTGAGGCGGATATGACACTGCGCTCGCTGACCATGGCGGCATACACAATACGAAGGGAGGGACTTTTCAACCTCAAAATTGCGGGTCAGGCTCCGGATCTGTTCGTTAACCGGCTACGGATGTGTATCCTGAAAAGTGAACCGGAGCTGCGGGATATCCTCAATAAGGGTGTGGTAACGATTACGGCCAGTGACCGTAAGGAAATTGTCAACCGCCATGTGAACATAACGATCGTGACACCCATGGATTACGGCTTCATACTGCGTATTACCGGTCTGCTTGCTCTATTTATTGTGGTCTCATTTTACTGGAATCTGCGGCTCAAAGCCAGCAGGCGTGCTCTTGAGGAGAGTGAACGGAGCAAATCTGTTCTGCTTGCCAACCTGCCTGGTATGGCTTACCGATGCCTCTTTGACAAAAACTGGACAATGGAGTTTGTATCTGAAGGATGCAGGGAGTTAACAGGATACAAAAGCGGGGATCTCATTTACAACCGCAGGATATCATACGCGCAAATAATACATCCTGAAGACAGAAAATGGATATCTGAAAAATGGGAACAGGCCCGCACTTCGAGCCTGCCGGTTCAGCTTGAATATCGGATAATAACCAGGGGTGGCACTCAGAAGTGGGTGTATGAGAAAGGTATCATAATGAGGGATGCCAAAAATAGCATTGAAGCTGTTGAAGGCCTCATTGTTGATATCACCGCTCGGAAGACTGTTGAAGATGAGCTTTTCCACATTTCAATTCATGATCAGCTCACTGGAGTTCATAACAGGAGATATATCATTCAGCGTCTCCAAACTCTGGGACAGGAGTACTCCAGAGAGGGGAAAATGTTTGCACTGGCTATTATCGATCTCGATCATTTCAAAAATATCAAGGACACTTACGGTCATCAGGCTGGAGACTACGTTCTCAAAGAGTTTGGGAGAATTTTACGAGAAAGCTGCAGGCCTTATGATCTTGCAGGCAGATTCGGGGGAGAAGAGTTCGTAATTATATTTCTGAATATCGATAAACATTCTGCTTCAGCAATTTTGGAGCGGACACGGGAAAGTATTATTAATCATGACTTTGACTTTAGTGGGATAAAGATCGACGTCCGGTTCAGTGCAGGTATTGCCAGCGCCTCTGAATCAGGTTCCGTTTTTTCAAAAGAAGAGATCATTAAGAAAGCAGATGATCGTCTCTATATTGCCAAAAGGCAGGGACGGGACAGAATTATCGTGTGTGATGAGGAGATGGTCTCCTGAACTGCAGGGAGCTCTCGGAGTTATTTGTGCATCATAATCTCCCCGAAAAAAGCCCTGTTACAAAACCCTGACCCCTTCCTCAAGAACCTTCAATAACCGTTTGCAGTTGAGCCCCGTTGCGATCCCGCACGACGACCAGTGCTTTCGGCACCCACAGTAATCAAGAAGTACACATTGAGAGGGAATCTTGAGACTGCGCATCTCATAGCCGCCCACAATGATATTCAATACACAGGCAACCGCCACAACTCCGTATTCGGTTGTGTTTTCAAACCGTTTGAGCCACCTGGTAAAACCTGATGAGTGGGGAACGATATAGACCACAAAGGCATTTGTAAGCCCGATCTGTCTGATCGAATTTATTGCACAGGTCGGGGTGCAGCCGGTGCAGGTGATATCCAATCCGTCAATCTGTGCCTTGCAGGTGCTCTCTCGCTCTCCCCGCATGCATCCTGGCAGCAAAACCACCTTCTTGGGTGTACCCAGAAACTTCGTGGTATATCCCCAGTTGACAATCTCAGATCCGACCATGTTGACATGGTATTCCAGCTCACTTTTCCCGCACAACAGCCCATCTTCCCGGTAGCGGTACTTTGTATGTTCTTTAGAAAGGAATGTTGCTACCGATGTTGTATACGTACCAAGAGCCTTTTTTGCTTCACCGGCAAACCAGCCGATAGCTCTCAGCGCTCCCGCGAGGATATGGTGCGCTTCACCTTCAGACATCGTTTTCAGAAACGAGTACCAGTTGCGCAGACGTAAAACTTCATCCCTGAACTCACCCGTTGCATCGAGAAAATCGATGAGCCGCCGAAATTTCACCAAGGAAAACCCGGTGTCGGGGACGGCTGTGCCAATATTTGGCACCAGAAACGCTCCGGTCAGCCAGCCACGCACCGGAATCGATAAGCGGCTTAAAGGTCGAGTATCGTTCACGGAGTCTATAGAGTGCCATCAGCAGAAGCATAAGAGAAGGGGACGAGCGATATGCTGCGCCCATGTATCGCTGCCACACCATGCCGAGAGTCAGAAATTCAATGGCATACTCCTCGTAGCTGCGATGGTCTTCTCCCAGATCACCGGTGACATAATCTGCATACTGATGCAATGTATTTTTGTGATCACTGGAGATTGTCTTAATGACCAGCTTAGAAAAAGCGTGCAGGTCCCTGTAAAATGCATCGGAGTTGCCACTCTGGTTTCTTAGATCGTAGGTGATTGGGTTCATGGTGTTTACACCTAGGGAAAAGCCGACTTACTAATTAGTAGAAATGATACAATATATAAAATAAATATCACCCGAGGACCTCTGCTTTTCTTAAACACATTTTCTTGGAAACTGCAGTTCCCCAAGCCGGGAGTAAAGAATTTCTGATTGCAAGCCAGAGGAGTGGAGGAGAAGGTGATGCATTCTGTCGGCTGGATCTTTATTTGGGCAAGATGGGGCGATACTTGAGCGGAAAACTAAAAACGGACCCGTTATCCTTTCAATGAAATGCAGATTTTTACCCTCGGAATTAGATAACTAGGCAGCTTTTATATTTAAAAAACGGCTATTCTGACTTAAGTGTGGAAAGTTAGAAAATTGTGTGTTGTACTATCTGTCATAAACATAATCCGTAAAGCAAAATGTCTCTCATCTTTAAACCCTCTTGTTCTTCGTAAAAGAGTTTTTATTCTGCCGTTAATGTTTTCG
>SKJJ01000185.1 GCA_007115975.1 Chitinispirillum sp. | reverse complement strand
TCTGTGCCCTCTGTGCCCTCTGTGCCCTCCGTGAGAACCCCTCTCTTTTATCTCCCTCTGCGAGCTAAACTCTCACCATACTCGCGGGGGTAATTCGCCTTGAGCCACGCAAGACGATGTACTGCAGTTGAAAAGAAAAGAGCATACTACTTATTGAATAAATAGCTCGAAGCACTTTCAAGTTCACTCCAAATCCTCTCTGCAGTTGGACCGGTGACCCCTCTTGTGCCTGCACCACTTATAAAATGCTTTTTGAACACCGCGATCGCATCCCAGTTCTTTTTACCCAATGCTTTTTGAATCACATTAGCCTCTGTCATGCTAAAGCCGCCGATTTGATGAACAATGTGCATCATCTGCTCCTGAAAGGCCGGGTCTGCGAATGTTGGCTTTAGAATGGTGTCAACCACCGGATGTATTTCAGGCACCTGCTCTTCTCCCCACTTTCTCCTAATTATCAAATCCATGCGCTCCTGTGTATACCAGCATAGCATTACAGTCAATGCAAGCTAATCTATACTGTCAGGCTTTAATCTGACCAAGATTTCACTCACAGCATCCTCTTTGAAATCAAAATAATCGGCATGCGCGGAGTGCATCACCTCCTTGTAGGTCTTCGCATCTCCATCTGGTATCTCCCGGCCAACATCTATAAATTCACCTCTTGTTGTTTTTATCGCGTGAATAGTTTCGGCCATAACAGACAGAGCATTTCTCTACCAAATGTTAATTTCAACAAAACCTGCATATTCAATATCGCAGGAGCTACACTTTTGAGCAGTCTCTTTTTTGCTATTGGGGCTATCTGAAGGGAAGTGCATTATGGATGTAACTTTGCTGTTTAGTTTTTTGTTAAAAGACAGAATTGGGCCAAGACTGTTTCTTTTAATATAAGGGGGTAAGGCGTCAGTATGTGTCGTGGGTAAAAAAAATGCTTGAAAAGCATCTGATTATCGGGTAACAGAAAGCTACGGAGCACTGCACATCAACAGATTTTCATTTGACCGGCAACATATTTCAACCCAAGCAACTCACCAATCTCACCGGGGATACAATCGCCAGTTGATCGGGCAATCGCTAGGGGTATAAGCGAGTGTGATGCAGTTGTACAGAGCCGCTCAGGTTGCGGAGTGACACCCACGCGGGCAAGATCAAGCCGGTCGGCATCCCAGCACACCTGTACTGTCAGATCGCCATCAGTGCCGCCTTCCGTGTGATGACAACACGCCTCCCAAAGCAGACCATACCGTAAATCATCAAGATGCACAAGTGATCCTCTCAAAGAGCGCGAGAACTCAGCCCCACGGGCACCATGGCTTCGGTCACAATTCTCATTTACACGACAGGAGTCGTGAAACAGGGCAAACAACGCCACCACCTCAGGGTCGGCTCCGGTAATTTCCGTAAGCGTAAGTGCATTATAAAGAACCTGTGCCCAATGACTCACACCGTGGACTCCATCGGGAGCAAGTGCATAGCGGTTGAGAATGGCTGCAGTGATGGCAGGGAAATCGTGGCGGGAGTGGGAGAGGGTTTTTGTGATGTTGTTCATAAGTGTAAATTACATCAATGTTGTGACATTTGGAGTCGTGGGAGCCCCCTTGTATGTTTAATATAACTGAAAAACATCGGTGTGCGAATAACGTTTGATCCGCTCACCCTGAGTGCAGGTCCGCCGGAATCGAAGGGTTCAGGACAGTCCCTGTGTATGTTAAGCAACCAACAATTGCCGATGTTAAAAAAGATCGAAACAGACCATTTTTTACTTGGCATATTGAGAAGGAAGCCCCCTTAGGTCACGAACCTGCGATTTAGTTTCTTCCTTTATGTTAGGTTAAAATCGATTAGTAACCTGGTGCAGAGACACCGTATTCACAAGGATGATGTTCCTAACATTTTTATGCAAAAAAGTACACTGTATCACTTTTATCTCAATGGAGCATTTATGGCAAATTACTATCTGGGTATTTGATGTCAGTAAGGGTTATGCTGACTTCATCTTGATTGATCAATCAAAGCGAATCATTGAGGATGTATTTCAGCTCGATGATACTTTTAAAGGTCATTGTGCACTAACCGGCTTTTTACAACGCTTTGTTCAAAAGCATACAGATACCTGTATCTATGCGGGATTTGAAAGTACGAGTGGTTTTGAAAACAACTGGTACATGATGCTGAGTCATTTACATGAGGTTATGAATGTGCACATTGTCCGGCTTAATCCGGTAGGTGTAAAAAAGCATCATGAAGCGGGACTGAGCAGGAATGTAACTGACGGTATCAGTGCATTCAACATCGCATCCTATCTTGTAAGCTATAGTGAAAAGGTCCGTTACAATGAGGCGCAGGATATGGTCAGTCTTAAAAAGCAGTGGAACCTTGTGCAGCTTCTGGTAAAACAAAGCACGCAACTTCGCAATCATTTGGGTTTCCTGATATATCAGTCCAATCCGACACTGGTACAATATGGCAAAAAAGGAATTCCCAAATGGTTACTTTCCTTATTATCACATTATCCAACGGCAGGTAAGCTGGCGCGGGCACGGGCAAAAAGCGTTGCAAAGATACCCGGTATCACTGCAGAAAAAGCCGAGCAGATTGTTGCTGATGCGCGTAAAAGTGTGGCATCTGGTGATGGGGAGACGGATGAGTTCATTATTCGCAATACAATACAGCAAATCCAGTCCCTGGAAGCCATGATCGATACCCACAAGAAGCATATGGAAAAGAACTGTTCCGTGGCAGAAGTTGATATAATCAACAGTTTTAAAGGAATCGGTATGTCCTCGGCAATCGGTTTGTGGCTGTACATTGTGTCCCTGAGCCGTTTCCCGACATGCAAGAAACAGGCTTCCTATTTCGGTTTACATCCAGTCTATAAAGAGAGTGGCGATAAATCCTGGGGCATCCATATAAGTAAGCAGGGACATAAGCAGCCCAGGGCGATATTGTTTATGGTTGCCTTATCCGCAATTTCTCAAAATCAGTTAATACGATCACTGTATCACAAAAAACTGAGTGAGGGTATGGATAAGATGGCTGCGGTTGGTTTTTGCATGCATAAGATTTTACGGATCGTGTATGGGATGTTGAAGTCGAATACTGCGTACGATCCTGAGATAGATGAAAACAACCGGAAAAAAACGCAGGAAAAACAAGCCGTAAACAAAAAATATAGTGATGCAGATAAGAGACGTCGTCACCAGGGTATAGATGTTGGAGCGCTAATATCTAAAAGGCAACACCGAAAGAGAATTGAGGCGTCAGGGCAGGAGCCCCAAGAGAACATTGTTCACGAGTACGGGGTCATCCCAACCGTGCCTGTATCAAAAATACAAAAAGTCCTGTTGCCAGAAAAGGTTTAGTCGAAATTTCAAAGAACTGGTTTTATAATTAGTGGTCATATAAATGATGACCACTTTTTTGAAATACTTTACAAAAATAACTTGACTTTGAACTTAGTAACTAAATCCCCGAGGGGGGGGGGGGGAATGACCCAGTTCAAATGGGTGGATTAGTAAAAGTGCTGGAAGAGCCCTCTGAGTACGATAGATATCTTTTTCATATCAGCCGGGAGACCCTCTCCTTTTGGCACTTCTGATATAGTATAGGTATAGGAACTTTTGGTGTCAGTATATGTTGCGGTTGGTATAAAAGTATGCTTTAGCCTATGGAACAAGTGCGCCGGGGGAAAGAAACGGGTGGAAAGTTACAAGTGGGGGAACCATTCGCAGTGGTTGCGGGATTGGACCGGGTTAACTTCCCTAAAAACAGGCTTTTAGACGCAAAACAGCCCCCCCCTATTTGGCCTTAGAGCTCGTTTTTTTGCCTGAAAAAACACCTCAAGGATCCGGGCAGCCACATCATCTCACCCTTAGTGCCCCGATAAAGGGGTCAAAAAAGGGGCATAAATCGGTCTAAGGAGCTGATTTTTGGCAGGATGTGCCGATCAAACCCAGATGAAACCAAATCAGCCCACCAATCTCCTCAGCTCCTCGATTCTCTCCTGCTCAAGGCCGGTTGCACGGCTGATTGTTTGGTTATCCATTCCGTGCATAATCAGATTGCGGACAGCTTCTTCCTTCGCCTTACCAGCTTCTTCCTTCGCCTTGTCAGCTTCTTCCTTCGCCTTGTCAGCTTCTTCCTTCGCCTTGTCAGCTTCTTCCCTCGCCTTGTCAATCTCTTCCCTTTTATTCTGCTCCAACTCTTTTCTTAACGCTCTTTTGGCACCCTCAACCACATCAGGCATCAGAAGTTCCAGAATTCTCCTATATCCACTGTCATCTTCCATATCTCCCTCCCTGAGAATGCTCACTATAGAATCAATCTCGTCGGGAACCGCAGCAGCTAAATACCGCAGCATTGCTTCGAAACACTCTAAAGCATCCTCCTCATGTTTCTGCTCCCTATACAATTCGATTACCCTAGGCATTATCTTGATGAGACCGGGAGTACGCACATGTTTCAGGAGCAGAAAAAGCATCTTCAGTTTCGCAATGCCCCGTATCTCCTTATCCGGGATTTTATTCAGGTTAACGAAAACAAAACGGATGTCCGGCAGAAGGTCCCTATAGTCCTTAAATAGAGAAATAGTACTTACCGGCTCATTTGGCATATTGGAATAGGAGAGGGGTAAGTCCCACCGCAACAATTACCGGTAGCCGGTGGTCATCAGGATGCTGCCTGCGGTGATACATAAGAGCCATAGCGGTATTCTCCAGAAGCTGACTACCAATAGTCCGGTCTTCGAAGCTCTTGTGTTCAAACAGAAGATACGTATGCCCCTTTTCTTTATCCCTGGATTTACCTATATAGAGAATATCGGTAAAATGCTCCCTCAGTTCCGGGATTATGTGACTGTCCTTTACCGCTTCAAGAGTACCTGAACAGAAAAGCGTACGTTCGGCGGGACTGAGATAATACCTTATAAAGCTTTGCACCACAGCCCTGATGCTGAACAGAAACTTGAAAATAGCATCATGGGGGTGCGCCGGTATCCTTTTCTCCATTAGGTCAATATAGTTTGATGCGGGAGGGAGTGGGTCGGGGAAAAAAATGTTTTGGAGAGCGTGAGTCTGTAGTTATAAAACCTCCTCACTTCTGGTTTTGAGAAGATGCGTCACTATTCGCTTAGAGCCCCGAAAAAGGGATCAAAAAAGAGGGGTCTTGGTTTACTGTTTTTTTAGGGATGCCCGAACATGACGTTCTCAATTTCACCGTCATCAAATGATACATTTAAAAGTACGACATGTCTTTAAATCTTTTTATCCAGTAGATTACAGGTGTAACGGTCATAACCGCCAGCAAGAAAACAGACACTCTAAAGGTGATCAAATACAGCTTGATTTCCGACAGAGCAGAGTGTGCGATACGCGATGCAGCCGAACCAAAGCCCATTGGGGGTGACCTCCGCGTTCCCACCTCCGCTCTCTCTGCATTGTATTCTCATCCCCCCCCCCCGCCCCTGTTGTTTCGCTCAGCGATAAGAAATGGAGTGCTCTGTTTTTCCACCACCAAGTTCAATTTAGTGACTGGGAAGGTTTGGATTTCCGGAAACACTCACTCTGCAGTTTCCTTGAAAACATCTGCAACCGTCTCCTTGAAATCCTCCACGAACTCAGAATCATTGAACTTCAATGGTTTTTCTATATATCCCTTGGCCCCGGCAGCCATACACTCAAGCATTGCACTGCCTCTAACTGCCGAAACCATCATAATGTTGGCATCGGGAAACTCTTTTAAAATGTCTTTCATCGCTTCTTCACCATCCTTATTGGGCATGGTAATATCGAGTGTTATTAAATCCGGCTTGTGCTTTTTGTAAAGATCAACTGCTTCATTGCCATCATTACCTGTGGCAACGACTTCGAAGTTCAGTTGTTTCTCAAAAAAATCAACAATTTGCTTGATCAAAAACTTTGAATCATCTACAATGACGACAGTCTTGGACATAATCCTGCTCCTTTATCCTAACATAATCAGCTGTTTATATTATAACCATAGTAGCCTACAGAACAACTCCCGTACAAAAGAAATTTCAAAACCAATACTATATCACAGTGTCCTGTTTTTCTTAATTGAAAAACCAAAGAAAAGGCGGCTGCCATTGTCAACATTCAGATACCCGCTGCAACTTGACGCTTTTGGTAAAAATGCACCAATCTGCACATACTGGGGAATGCACTGAGTTAAAACTCCCAAATGCTCAGTAACACACTCATCATCCATCAGTATACCACAAAAATTATTCAGTAACTCACCAAAAACATCAAGCAGCTCATCATGACCAGAAAAACCAAAACATTGCGCATCCTTCTCACCCAACCCCATAGCAATCATGCCCTGATAGCCACTGTTACCGCAACCCATAAGAATATTATGGTGACAGTTACAAATCAACCGTTCAGTAACTTCCCACTGCGTCACAACACTCGTTTCCATCCCAAACATACACTCCACCGACTGCTTCAGCGACTCTGAAAACACATCGATACTTTCGCTCAAAAACAGTGCTTCGTTATTATCAGACACCACGAGAGTCCTCCTTACTTTTTAAATGAGCCACATTTTGTTCCGGTATCTCTACTATGAAACTGGAGCCTTTACCCAACTGGGTTTCAACAGAGATATTTCCACCAAGCTGCGTCACCGTATCCATAACGATATTCATTCCCATTCCCCGTCCTGAAATATCGGAAATGGATTCTGCAGTTGAGAAACCCGGGCGAAAAATGAGCATTACCTTATCCTTTTCAGACATTTCGGCCAGCTCCGCTGAGGAAACAATCCCCTTTTCAAGACAAATCTCAACGAGTCTGTCCGGATCAATCCCCTTACCATCATCAGAAACGACCACTCTCCTGAGTCCCTCTTTTTTGGCATACCCGAATACCACACGTCCAATCCCTTTGCCCAACTCTTCACGCACTTCAGGCGTTTCAATACCATGATCAACACAGTTTCTCACCAGATGAAGCAGCACATCGTCGATATCATACAATTCACCGGGCGCATACAGACTCAGTTCATCATCACAACGAAATTCAATATTCTTATTGGTTTTACGCGCTGCTTTCTGTATCGCTTTTTGATATTTACGCGTAAGAGTTTTCAGTGGTTTCCAGGAAAGCATCATACACTCACTAATCAGTTTGTCAACTTCTTCGGTACGGACCTGCGGATCCAGCTGCTGACATATTGTCTGAATCGAAGTCACTCTGCCTTCAGGAATTCTCACGGATGTCTCTTCATCCTTTCCAAAAACCAGTTGAATCTTTTCACAGATAGCATCCATTTCTCCCCGGATATTTACAATCTGCGTCCTGAGATTCTTCAGTGTATCCAATCGTCTTATAGAAACTGGTTCCCGGAGATTTTCCAGGATATCTTCGGCATTATGGGCATGTGATGACAAAAGCTCAAATCCGTAGGATCCGGCATTACCCTTTATCGTATGAATATCCCTGTAGAGAACATTGACCTGTTCTTCGGTTATAACATAATCGGATCCCTGAGGATAATTCTGCCTCTGTATACTTGCACCTTCATAGTGATCATCAATGAGTGTTTCCAGATTTTTGATTCGCGCCCTGGAATCATCCAGAAAATCCCCCATCTCATCGGGCGGTGTATTTGCAATACCCAAAATTGTCCTGACCTCATTTGAATGCTTCTGTTTTTCGGCAAGCATCTGCAGTTCTCTCATACGCTTTTCAGTTTCATCCATGGCCAAAACCATGACTTTTGAAAGGTCCCCCTTGTTATCATAGATCCGCTGATAAGAGACCGAAACGTATTCATTCTCATCTCTGTCAGCGTTTGCAATTTCAAGCTCCTGAACAGGTGCAAGCTTAACAAGCTTCTTCCATTTCTGGGTTGTATGCCTTCGTTGGATAAGGTTGAGCCAGCAGTAAAAAGCATCCTGCTGCTTTCTGTCAAGCCGCAAAAGCTCGTTGATCTTATGAGATGCAATATCCTTCACTTTAAGAATCTCATTGGCACGAGCGGAGTACTCCTCATTTACCGTACCGTCCAAATTAATCGTAAAGAGCCCCTGATCAATATTGTTAAGGATATCATTTACCTGCTGCATCTTTTCATCGATCAAATCCTGGAGATGATCGGTATATTTCTTGATTGTAGAGCGCATTGATTCAAAGTGAACTGCAAGATTTCCTACTTCATCATCACTCTCCCGTTCGACCGCAAAGCTATAGTTACCCTCTGAGATAATCTTCGTGGATTTAACGAGCGAACCGATAGGTTTAACAATTCCCGATGCCAGACGGTCAGTTATGAAATACCCGCTTACCAGCGATACCATACAGAGCAAGACAAGCAGACCCAACGTTCTGTTACGCGCTCTTCTTCCATCTGCCGTTGCGGCCTCAATCGATTTCTCAATGCTCCTTGTTGAAAAACCATAACGAATCCATCCAAGGGCCTCATCATCAATTAAAACAGGAGCCGCAAACTCAATAATTTCAGAGTTACCATACATAACCTCCTTTTCAGCGGTTACCGTCAATCCAGAAACCCACAGGGAAACCGAATCCGACAAGGACTCAAAGCTCTGAGGTGCCCCGGTGGGGTTTTCTTCCGTAGCATACACCCAGGGAGTATTGGTATTATCCATATAAATGCCATACACAATATCCTCATCATCCTGAACAGTTGAAGCCACCAGCGTCTGAATAGCAGTAAAAGCATTATCCTCAGCCATACCGGTCATCGCCATACTGTTGTTTGTCACCAGAATACGGCCCTTGGCCACAAGGGAGCCCCAGATACTTTTCTGGGATGCCCGTATATTGGAATTCACATATGCTACATTAAGAATTGTAATCACGGTCAAAACAACCATAAATATCACCGTGATCATAACCATAATCCGGCTAACAAGCTTACTTTTTATACTGACAAATTTAGACATCGCTCACCTCTGCTTCCAAAACAGTGATACGTTGGGGTATACGCAGGGCAACTTTTGTCCCGCTCCCCGTTTCTGTTGACATAAGTACACGCCCGCCAAGCTTCTGCACCGTGACATGAACAAAATCCATTCCTACACCTCGACCGGAAATTTCTGAGACTTCACTTTTAGTTGTAAACCCCGGCTCACAGAGATAGCGGCACAGCTCTTCATCGGTTAACTTATCGATA
>SKJJ01000116.1 GCA_007115975.1 Chitinispirillum sp. | reverse complement strand
AGACAGTTCCGGAATTTTGTCTGACCACTGATATCTGCTTCCCATCATCTGCTTCCCATCATCTGCTTCCCATCATCTGCTTCCCATCATCTGCTTCCCATCATCTGCTTCATCTGCGTTCCGTTATCTGCGTTATCTGCGTTAAATCTCTATTTTTGTCTCCACACCTTATTTATTTTTCTTTATAGGACCGACAACTCTAACTGAAAGGGTAAAAAGATGAAAGAGAAAGTACTGGAAGTAATCCAAGAGATTCGCCCCAATTTACAGGCAGATGGCGGAGATATTGAACTTGTTGATATAACCGATGACGGTATTGTTAAAGTCAGACTTAAAGGTGCGTGTTCAGGATGTCCCGGTGCGGCAATGACACTGAAAAATGGCGTTGAACGATTACTAATGGAGCGGATCGCTGAAGTGAAGGGTATAGAGAACGTTCAATAATGAGCGAAAATTCCCACGATTTCAGTGGCACCGATACTATCACCGAAGATTCTGCCTGGCGAAGAGCCTGGAGCAAATTACCGTTTCTGGCTTTTTGCTGGGCAGCACTTTTGCTTGTAGGCAGTATTCAGTTTCTTATAATCTACCTGGTATACCCCCGCCTTCAGGCGATTAATCCCATTCTTAATCATGGCGCCGTTGCCGTACTTGGTTCGTTTTTTTTCGTACTCGCCGGGGGCCTGACCCTTATCACCACTACCGCTCTGAGTGGTATTGACCTGCTCTATCCCCACGGAAAAAAATCGGTAACCGTAAAAATCCTCTTTCCAGTTGCGATATTCATCGGAAAGTTGTTCCGCGTAGACCGTAACACCCTGCGTGTCTCATTTGTTAAAGTAAACAATGCCCTGACCAAGGCACAGGCCTTAAGGATTAAGGGGGACCGGATTCTTGTTCTGCTTCCGCACTGCCTTCAAATTGACGTGTGCAACAGAAAGATTACCAGCAATGTCAACAACTGTGTTAGCTGTGGCAGATGCCCCGTGGGGAGCCTTATCAACCTTGGAGAAAAGTACGGCCTGAAAATTGAGGTGGTAAACGGAGGAACGCTTGCCAGAAGGAGGGTTGCTCAGTTCAGACCCCATGGAATAATCGCTGTGGCCTGTGAACTCGATCTCACTCTGGGTATACAGGACGTTCACCCCATACCGGTTTACGGCGTACTCAACGACAGGCCCTACGGCCCCTGCTTCAATACCTGTGTCGATATGTCTCTTGTGGAGAAAGCCGTGATGTTTTTCAGAAAGGACCTCACAGAGGCAGAGGTTTAAACCGTCTGAAACCCGGGTTCATTAGCCCAGAGGAACCCTTCGACAGGGAGTTCACTTCGGCAAAGCTCAGTACAGGCAGGATGAGCGAACTTCTCCATTCTGATAATAGCCACGGACTTCATTGCTCATTCCCGATACTCAATCGTATACGAATAGCCCTGCTCGGTAAGAAACAGTTGGCGGTTCATGGCAAAATCAAGCTCCTTTGACTCTCTGGTCACTATTGAGTAGAAGACCGCCTGTTCACAGTTCTTTTTAGGCCGCAGTATCCTGCCCAGGCGCTGCGCTTCCTCCTGACGGGACCCAAATGAGCCTGAAATCTGAATCGCCACATTGGCATCGGGAAGGTCAATCGCAAAATTCCCCACCTTTGAGAGCACGAGCTTTTTTAATTCACCGCTAAAAAAGGCTCTGTAGAGCTCTTCGCGCCTGTTGTTTGGTGTTTGTCCGGTTATCAGGGGAATATTGAATCTTGCTGCAACCTGCTCGAGCTGAGAGATGTACTGCCCGATAATCAGAACACGGTCATCACGATGAGTATCGAGCAGCTCTTTAATCACCTCGAGTTTTCTGGAGTTTTCATAGGCAAGACGGATCTGTTGTTTAGCAGCCAGTGAGAGGTACTGCAACTTCTCCTCTTCGGAGAGATCGACTCTTATCTCTATACATTTGGCGGTTGCAATCCACCCCTGTTTTTCAAGATCCTTCCAGGGCACATCAAACTTTTTAGGACCAATTAGCGTAAACACATCCTTTTCATGGCCATCTTCACGGATAAGTGTAGCGGTAAGCCCCAGACGACGCCTTGCCTGTATTTGAGCAGTAAATTTGAAAACCGGTGCAGGAAGCAAGTGTACTTCATCATAAATAATCAGGCCCCAGTTTTCAGAGTCGAAAACAGCATAGTGAATAAACGGGTCGGTCTTTTTTTTGCGATAGGTAAGGATTTGATAGGTTGCAAGTGTCACCGGTTTAATTACCTTGGATTCACCGCTGTACTCACCGATATCATCGGGCGATATATCTGTTTTATCCAGAATTTCACGCCGCCACTGGCGAGCAGCCGTAATGTTAGTGACCAATATTAGTGTCCTTCGCTTAAGCAGGCTCAAGGTGTAGAGCCCAACAACAGTTTTTCCCGCACCACAGGGTAAAACTACGATACCGCTTCCCCCGGGAGACTCTTTGTTTCCGATAAAATTCTCTGCAGCCTGTGACTGGTAATGGCGGATATTGAGACGTTGGCCCCCGGCGGTTGTTGTTCTCATTTCAACGGCAAACGGTTCACCGTCGACATACCCGGCCAAGTCATGAACGGGATACCCGATATCAGTGAGGACCTGTTTTATCTCTCCCCGGTACTGAGGAGGTACAGACACAGAAAACGAATCGACTTTCGGTCCAAGCAGCGGTTTAAGTTTAGGGTGCAGACAGATGTGCCGAAACAACACCGACTCTCTGCTTCGCAGAACAAGTCCCTGATCGCCGCTCTCCAGAGTAATTTTGCCGAATCTCCCCATGAGCTCCGTTATGTCTGTTTCAACATTCTGTGGCAGGGGATATTTGGAATAGCTCTTCAGCCGCTCTATCACCACTGTAGCGGAGAGCCCCAGTGCTGCTGCATTCCACAGCGAAAGGGGGGTTATGGTGTAGGTGTGGATATATTCCGGACTCTTATCCAGATGAGCAAACTGGCTGATGGCATTCCTTGCATCAACAAACAGCGGGTTATTGACCTCCAGAAGCACGGTACTGTTGCTCTGTATGATTAACGGATTTTGTGCATTGAACATATAGGCATCCCTCTTTCTAAGGGTACAAAATAATAAACGGGATTGAATTGACTATTATCGGTCCCTGAGTTAATTTAAAAAGTTGTTTTTTAAGGCTACATTTAATGAAATCAGGATCAAAACAATGGCAAATGCAGTTATTGTAGGAACCCAATGGGGAGATGAAGGTAAGGCCAAGGTAATCGACTACCTCACTGAAAAATCAGATATCATCATCCGTTTTCAGGGCGGGGCGAATGCCGGGCACACGGTTATTGTCGATGGGAAAAAGTTTGTTTTTCACCTTGTCCCCTCTGGGATCATCAGCCCTGAGAAAATCTGTATTGTTGCAAACGGTGTCGTTTTTGATGCCGAACAATTCCTTTTTGAAATTGATGAACTCACCGAAAACGGCATTGATGTAACGGGCAGGCTCTTTATCTCTGATCTCGCCCACCTGGTCCTCCCTGGCCATAAGAGCATTGACAATCAGATAGAGTCAAACATGGGTACCTCAAAAATCGGCACCACCGGAAGAGGTATCGGGCCCGCTTATGCAGACAAGGTTTCAAGAACCGGCCTTCGAGTGGGGGATCTTGTCGACTGGGACTCCTTCTGCACTAAATTCATACACCATTACTCACAGAAAAAAAACCTCTTTAAAAAGCTCTATGGAACATCACCAGACCTCGATGAACAAGAGATGCTTGACCGCTACAAAAGCATAAGAACAAGGCTCCTGCCCTATATAACCGACACTGCTTATTACATCTATAATGCACTACAACAAAACAAACGGCTCCTTTTCGAGGGCGCTCAGGGAACATTTCTCGACATTGACCATGGCACCTATCCTTTTGTCACCTCTTCCAATACCATCTCAGGCTGCGCAAGTACTGGCTCGGGTGTTGGCCCTGGCGTAATTAACCATGTCGTAGGGATCGTTAAATGCTATACAACCCGTGTGGGTAACGGCCCCTTCCCGACTGAACTGCACGATTCCACCGGTGAAAAACTGCAGAAAGCCGGAGGTGAATTCGGAGCAACAACCGGGCGCACCCGCCGCTGCGGATGGTTTGACTCTGTAATGGTGAGAAAATCTGTCCAGCTGAATGGCCTTACCCATCTGGCTTTGACAAAGCTTGATGTTCTCAACGATTTTGACACCATTAAAATATGCACTCATTACGAGATCGACGGCGAGGTTATTGAACAGTTTCCAACCAATATAGCACAGCTTGAAAAAGCGGTACCGGTGTATGAAACCATGCCGGGTTGGAAATGTGATCTTAAAGGGTGCACATCAATTGCAGATTTGCCACCTGCTGCACAGGCTTATGTGGCGAAATTGTGTGAGTTATGTTATGATGTCCCTGTACTGATCATCTCGATCGGACCAGAGCGAACCGAAACCATAAAGGTTAAGTCTCTGAGTTAGGCCCCGATCCATTTTTGCCTTTTCCTGGTACCGGCTCGCACAATTTTAACGTACTTAATCCGTATGCCTTTATGTATACTATTACAACCTTAAATGGAAGTTTGGATAAAACGGATGATCCTAGTGGAAGTAGCAAACACATTTCTTGTTAACACGGGCAAAGAGTTCGTTGTCCTTTTGAAGGGTTATGAGGACAAGCGAACCCTTCCCATATCAATTGGCCAGCTTGAGGCTCAGTCGATAGCAATACAGCTAAACCAGATCCCCTTTCCCCGGCCACTCACACACGACTTGCTGAAAAATGTACTGGAGAAGGTGGACTGTGCTCTGGTGAAAATAGAAATATGCGATCTCGTTGAGGAGACATACTACGCAAAGCTTATTTTCAAACGGGAGGAACAGACCATAGAGATCGACTCCAGACCAAGTGATGCAATTGCACTGGCTCTTAGGTTTGCAACCCCCATATACGTAAGTGAGCATGTTATGGACAGTGCCGGAATCATTGTACCGGATGAAACGGAACTTGAAGAGCAGCAGCAGGAAGAGCGGGAAGAGGAACTTGCCAATCTTACCCCACTGGAAGCGCTGCAACATCAGCTTAAAGATGCCATTGAAAATGAATCTTACGAAGAAGCTGCTCGCTTACGGGATGAAATTCGAAAACTTACCAAATCTAATTAGCAATAATTATTTTATAACTGCTTTGTTTTCGAGTGTGTCCTCTCATTCAGACAACATGATTAATCAGCAGGGACACTTTTTTCTATTTAACCGACCAGGAATCTGCAGTTATGTACAGGATGTTTCTTAAAAGTAAGATCAGGGATGTGCAGCTAACGGGAGTTAATTTGCACTATGAAGGCAGTATCACTATCGATGAAGACTATCTTGAGCGCTCAGAAATACTGCCTGACGAAGAGGTACATGTGCTTAATGTTAATACGGGCACAAGACTTACCACCTATGTCATAAAGGGCCAAAGAGGCTCTGGGATTGTTGAACTAAATGGGCCAGCGGCACGCCTGGGTATGGTTGGGGATAACATTATGATTCTTTCCTATGCGATGCTTTCCCCCGAAGAGATTGCCTCTCACAGACCCGTAATAATCAACATCAACAAACAATGATCACTTTGAGGCTTCTGCCATAATGGGAAATGCCATCCTTCTGTTTGTCTTCCTTTCAATCTTCCTTTCTGCAATATTAATCGGAAGAGCGGGTGATAACAGTGCTGCAGAACAGACAACTGCAGTCCAACAGACAGTTGCAACCCAGCCGACAATTCCAACCCAGCTGAGTATTGTGCCTGATATTGGAAGTATTGAGGTGCTAAATGGCTGTGGTGTCGAAGGTGCTGCTAACAGAATGGCCGAACTCTTACGATCAAAGCAGTTTGATGTGAAAAATATTGATAACGCTTCCAGTTGGAACTACCCCTTTACGCTTGTTGTATCCAGATCCAAGGATATGACAGTGGCAAAAAAAATAGCCCGCGTATTGAAAACCGATAGGGTAATTCTGATCCGTACTAATGAACAGACCTATGATGTCACGGTGATCATAGGCCCCGAATTTGGAGAAAAAATATTGTGAATACACCAAAATCACTTGCTGGCGAAAACCTTGTCAAAGCAGCTGTTTCTAGTCTGCAGGAAATAAAAGCTGAAAGAATCACCACTATTGACCTTACGGCTGTGGACGGCCCAACCGACTGGTTTATAATTTGTGAAGGCGACAACACCTCCCATACCAGAGCTATTGCTGAAAACCTCACCGCAGACCTCAAACAACAGCACACCCGCCCATGGCATCAGGAGGGAGTGGAGGACGGGAGGTGGGTTCTCACCGACTACACTGATGTGGTAGTACACATCATGCTTCCTGAGCTAAGAGAATACTATAATCTTGAATCATTGTGGAAAGAGGGCATTACAACCGAATACACATCAGAATAGTTCCCTACGCAGCGAAAACCACCATCTCCAGAATTTCTAAATTGGTATTCTCAGCGTAAGCTTTGGGGTATACGAAGCGCAGCATCATGCTTCTATGCACTATATAGCTTGGCATGAATTCTGGATTTTTACCCATCAAATTTTCGCTGAGCTTGAAAACAGCAGCGGTTCTCGTGAGACGATTATCTTTAGCGGGCTTTAAAGTAATCAGCAAGATTGTCGAGCTGATCTTTGGAGGGGCGCACTTTGGGAGCTTTTTTTCCCATATTTTTCATTGTCAGTGAGATACGTCGTTTCTTTACATCCACTTTCAGGATTCGCACATCTACTTTATCCCCAACAGAGACGACCTGATCGGGGGTTTCAACATACTCGTCTGCTAATTGCGATATATGAATAAGACCATCACAAACTGCATTGATATTTATAAAAACACCGAATTTGGTAACATTGGTAACTCGACCCGAAACAACAGAGCCTTCAACCAATTCCGAGAGTTTTAGTTTCCGTTGAATTTTCTGAACTGCAGGTCCTGAAAAACGCTGAGCTACTGAGAGTTGGTATACCAGTCTGTTTTGGACAAAGAATTTCAGTACCGGTTCATCAATTACATACGTTTCTATTACTTCAGGACTGGAAATCATCGTATCTACTGAAACATTTATCTGCTCACTAAGATCCGTGACCATTGGGTAATAGTCAGGATGTACCGTTGATCTGTCCAGAAGATTTTCAGAAGCGGGCACAACTAAAAACCCAGCTATATTTCTGAAAACCGTTTCAGTAATTCCCTTTACCTTTTTGAGTTCCTCTTTACTTGTCACCTCACCTTTAGCAAAAGTACTTCTTATGATTTGAACCTGTTCTTTGGTGACAATTTCTGACTGAACAAGTAACTCTTCAGGAAGATCCTTAACAGTGAGACTTTTTTTCAGCTCTTCAGCTATGATGACTCGATTAACAATTTGAGAAAAACGATCCCCTGGAACAATGTTCTCTAAAGGGTGTAAAGAGTAGTACTGAGCCCCAAGCTGTGGAACGAGTTTGATCGGCTTGAGATATAAAAGGGCCTGTCCGTAGAGCTGACGCAATTGGGGGTCTAACCCGAATTTCTCATCCATCCATGATGAATCTGCAGGTGTCTTTTTCCTGCGGTCCACTTTTGCGCTTTTAACAGGAAGAGCTGGATCGATTTTTGAAATTATTGTTGTACCTGCCGAGTCGGCTTCATCTTCCTGATCATTTTCTATAACAATAAAATCAACCGGTTTATGCCTCTGATAAAACTGAATCAGCTTTTCACTGGGACCTCTGGACTCACCTGATGATTTTCGTTCAGATGTAGCTCCAAGAAGATCACCGTAATTATTGATAGCAGCGATTTGTATAAGATTCTTGGGCAAAGAACGTACAAAGAAATGAACTTGATCGGGAGTGGAACTGTGCACCTTTTGCAACTCAGTAAAAACGCTCTGCACTACCCAGCTTTCTGCCTCTTTACGAAGTTTTTCTTTTATATCACGCTCTGCTATGGGGTGGAGCAAACGTGACCACATCTCATCTACAGCTTCACAAATTATATCAAACGAGGTGGAGTCAGGGTTGATGATAAAATGATTTCTCAGCAACTCAGATATCCTGAAAAGCTGTACATTTATCTTCACCTTCACTGTCTTAGCATCTTCGGCCTTTAACAACTGTAACAACTCTTCTTTGGAGATCTCCGCTAAGGGAATTAATCTTCCCACATATTTTGCATAGGAGGAATCTTTTTTGTTTTTAGGAACAATTTCAAAAAAACCGTCATCGCAGAAAAATTCCCTGGCCATTGTTCTGACCGTCTCATCAAAAGAGAAGCGCTCTGCAAGAATATCTTTTACACCCTGAAGAACATCTTCGGTGCTTTTTAACGATGGATCCTTACCAACATATTCCGACGCAAGCTCCTCAACCGAAAGTTTCTCTTCCTGCTGTTGAGCAATCACATCGACAAGTGGACCAAGACCTTTTTTTGATGCTACCTGGCCTCTGCTTCGGGCGTTTGGCTTCAATGATATGGTAAGATCGTCAATTTCGTAGGCTTTGGTGATGAAGGCTATCTGCCGTTCTAAAGCAGGTGTAAGCTTATCAGCCTTCTTCAGTCCAGTGATTGCCCGTTTCTTTTTGGAAGAAAGCTCCTGCATTTCACCAAGAAAGTCATAGATCTCCCACAGTGTGATGTAGGTGAGTTCCATTGCTATCTGCGGCACATACTCAAAGAGATAGTAGGGTGAGTCGCCCTTTTTGTAAGCTTCACAGATTCTACCTGCAAGGCCTTCGGGTATTTTCCAGTTTTCTGCGATCGATTTTGAATATTCTATCATGAAGCTTATTTGTTGAGGGAACAGATTTTTTTTACAAGTATCATAAAATAGACTATGGCAACCGAACTCGCAACAGATTAACACCAACAATACATTTTTAGTTATATAGACGTTACTATTTTTGCTGGTTTTATAACAAAAAGGGAAGGCAGAAAACTCCACCTCCCCATCAAAACCTTATTATTTCACCAAAGCCAACTTATTTTTTCCTGTTTCGCACCTTTTTCTTCACTGCCGTTTTTTTTGCAGCCACCGTTTTCTTCACTGCCGGCTTTTTTGCAGCCACCGCTTTCTTCACTGCCGGCTTTTTTGCAGCCACCGCTTTCTTCACTGCCGGCTTTTTTGCAGCCACCGCTTTCTTCACTGCCGGTTTTTTTGCAGCCACCGCTTTCTTCACTGCCGGTTTTTTTGCAGCCACCGCTTTCT
>SKJJ01000057.1 GCA_007115975.1 Chitinispirillum sp. | reverse complement strand
GGCGGCAAGAAGAGAAAACCGAAGAGTATAGCGCTTGCGGGATTGAGAAAAGAGAGGGTGAACGGATACTGTCCTGCCGGTATTCATGCATTTAAAGCGTTTTATGAAGAATGGCAAATAAACCAGCCAGGTATCCTGAAAGTCCTTTGCGGCGATACCATCCGTGTCCTTTCAAAAAGTTTTTTGCTTTGCAATAAGGGCATACCTCAGGCCTGGGGATACGGTTTCCCCTGCCTTTTTCACAATACTGTTTGTAATCAACTGCTTCTGGAAAATATTTTATGATAAGATGTTTTACGGGGGAGATTGAAGACTGGTGCCAAAACCTGCTTCATCTCCCTTTTTTGTTATGGTTCTCAGTTTCGTTCAGGGTATTAAAGATAAATTACAGGAGATAAAGAGAGAAAAATATAAGGGATTAGAGGGGTTTAATCTGGGGATCTACACTGCAATGAAACGATTTGTTTCTCAGAACCGGGTCGAAGCGCTCTTTAGGAAGAAGATCGATGCTCCTGAGTCATTTACAGAGCAGGAGATTATTATACTGACTGTTTTTACCAATCTTTTCAAATATATCCAGTCTTCTTTTACGCTGTGCCCGTCCTGCTGTAATGTGATGTAGAACTCCTGGGAGTGGTGTCCGTTTCATGGAACACAGGAAAATATCAAGGGGATGGGGGGGTATTGTTTACAAGTAACCCAACCAGGTTTCTGTCCGAATCGTAAGCAGTTACCGAAAAGTAGCGTTCCTCCACATTGTCTTCTATGTACAACAGAGCGGGTGCGTTTTCCTTTGGTTTTTCAGTGACAATCGCACCATCATCAGCGTCACTAAACTCCTGATGCAGCCCATTTGCTCTTGACATAAAAAAGATAGAGAAGGTAAACTTAAAACAGTTCTGTTCATAGTTCTTCCAGATCTTCTATGAGGGGGCAAATGTTGTACCACGGCGGGGCCAGAAGAGTTTAAGCACACCACAAGGGATTATCCGATTTTTTGGAACAGTATTTGACTCCCTCCTTTTTTATAGATCTCTTTGAGTTCAAAGAGATGCTGATTTTTTTTAGACAAGAATTAACCAAAGGAGGTACCAAATGGCACTGCCTTCACATAGAAGGGCTGGTAATCCCGTGGCTGCATTCAGAAGTATGCTGGATGATTTTTTTAAAGAGCCGTTTTTCTCATCAGACCTTGACGCTGCTCAGTCTTACTGGCCAAAGGTGGATATCACCGAAGACAAGGAGCGTTTCCTTGTTCGCGCCGATCTGCCGGGAATGGAAAAAGATGATATCAATGTGTTGATTGAAGGAGACACACTGACTATCAGCGGAGAGAAAAGGGAGGAGATTAAAAGGGAGGAGGGAGCTTACAGTCATCTGGAACGCTCCTACGGATTGTTTCAACGAGCCATTACACTTCCGGAAAATGTCGATAAGGAGAAAGTTGATGCGAGTTACAGAAATGGTGTACTGGAGCTTTCGCTTATCAAAACTGGTGAGCCACGGGTAAAGGGTAAGAAAATTGAGATAAAGAGCTGAGGCAGCTCTTTTCAGGTTTAAGTAAGCGGGGATTCTGGAAAGGATCCCCTGAACCGGCAGATTTGGCAAGTGCAATTAATCTGGTCTGTTTTCCCGCAGTTGGTATGACCCCGTGCTGTGAAATATGATGTTTGTTGCAGGTTGATTTTTATTTGGTTCTCATCCATATGTATTATAGTATAATATAGGGTTTCTGTGCTGCCTGGTTACAAGAAGGTGTGAAAAGTCAATAAATTCTGGAGCTTCTATATTATGCGACACCCTGAGTGTTTTTCAAAAACAGTGGCTACCACCAGAGAACTTCTTCTGAACACAGTAACAACACACCGATGCGCCATCGTATCAGCAATACTCCTTGTCTTTGCGTTTGTTTTGCCCGCCGCTGGATCAGATGCCACCGATACCCTGATTGTCAAAGATCAACCGTTCCCTGAAGTGAAACGCGCTACATTTGATCCCGAGCAGATTCTATCAAGCATTTTCAGGGCTGCGCCAGGAGGTGTGGGAGTTGTAATAAACCGCCACCTTGAAATAATCAATGATTACGTGGTCAACCTCACCGGATACAGCCGCGAAGAGTTGGTCGGGCAGAGTGCCAAAATGTTATATCCATCCATAGAAGATTTCAACTATGTGGGGAATGAAAAATACCGCCAAATCGGCAAATATGGTACAGGTACGGTTGAGACCCGATGGATGCATAAAGACGGAAGTATTATCAATGTAATTCTTTCTTCAACACCACTTGATTTAGACAGCCTTGAAGCAGGGGTTGCCTTTACCGTACTCGATATTACAGAAAGATTGATGGTCGCGGAAGCCCTGGGCCGCCGCACTGCGCTGTTTGTTGCCGGTATCTCTTCGGTCAGTCTTGTACTGCTGCTGCTTACAATCTGGCTTGTGTTGAGTTTGCACAGGCAGAGGTTGGCAACAGCGGCACTGTTAAAAAGCGAGGAGCGTTTCAAGTCTATTATTGCAGTATCGAACACTGGAGCATGGGAGTATCACCGAAACAGAGATTACCTGTGGTGCAGCCCGGAGTATTTTACCATGCTGGGTATCGATCCTTACGAATATTCATATTCTCAGAGAAACCTCAGGGAAATTTGGATCGATCTCATTCACCCGGATGACCGTAACACTGCATCAGAGCACTTTTTACGCTATCTTAGTGGTGGTTCCGTGGGAATGTACGAAAACTACTTTCGTATGAGAAAAGCTGACGGGGAGTGGCTCTGGATCTGGTCACGGGGTCAGACACTGCGAAATCCTGATGGAAGTGTAAGCGATACAACTGTCGGTACCCACATCGACATTACCGAGCGTAAAAAAGCTCAGCTGGCTCTGGAAGCCCAAAAGGATCGCCTGGCAGTCACGCTTCGCAGCATTGGCGACGGTGTGATTACAACCGACATAAACGGAGATGTCGTATTGATGAACAGGGTCGCAGAAGAACTTACCGGTTGGAAACAGGAGGAGGCCCGGGGTAAGGAATTTACTTCCATTTTTACCATTATAGATGAAACGACCCGTGCGCCTCACGAAAATCCTGTAGAAAAGGTCCTCGCAACCGGAAAAGTTGTCGGGTTGAAAAAACAGCCGCTTTTGATTTCACGGGATGGAACGGAGCATGTCGTTGCAGACTCCGGTGCACCAATAATCGACAAGGATGGAAAGACGGTTGGTGTTGTGCTTGTTTTTCGTGATATAACAGAAAAGCAGCGATTCATCGAAATTAGCCAAAATACTCAAAAACTTCAGTCTCTTGCAGTTCTGGCCGGAGGGATCGCCCACGATTTCAACAATCTCCTTGGAGGGATTTATGGTTATATAGATATGGCATGCGAAGCGTCAACCCACGAAACAGTTAACGACTATCTTGAAAAAACCCTGAGCACCATAGAGAGAGCAAGGGCCTTAACCGGGCAGCTTCTTACCTTTGCAAAAGGGGGAGCCCCCATAAGAAAGAGGGATCTGCTCACGCCATTTTTAGAGGAGACGGTACTGTTTTCACTCAGTGGCTCGAATGTATCGAGTAGTTTTGATATCCAAAAAGAGCTATGGAGATGTAATTATGATAAAAATCAGATCGCTCAGGTGGTAGATAACCTTGTTATTAATGCTCAGCAGGCGATGCCGTTTGGGGGAGTTGTCAGTGTGTCTGCCTGCAATGTCTCTCTTGGTGAAAATGAGCACTCATTGCTCAGGGGTGGTGAGTATATAAAAATATCGATACGGGATAAAGGGGTGGGTATTCCTAAAGAGTTACGTTCAAGGATTTTTGACCCGTTTTTTACTACAAAATCAAAGGGACACGGACTGGGACTCTCGACCTGTTATTCAATCATTAACCGCCATGGGGGTTGCATCGATGTTGAATCTGAACCGGGCGAAGGCAGCGTTTTTGATGTGTACCTTCCTGCGTGCAGGGAAAACGTTTCTGATAGTCAAAAGCCAACGGCAATGACGCATAGAGGACGCGGTACGATTCTGCTGATGGATGACGAGGAGGTGATGCGTGAAATAGTCACCAATATGCTCACCTCTTTAGGGTACACTGTTATAGCTAAAAAGGATGGCAGAGAAGCGGCTGATTGTGTGGCAACTGCATCGAAAAACGGGTGGACTCTTTCGGCAATAATCGTTGATCTTACCGTTCCGGGTGGCATGGGTGGGAAAGAGGCCCTTGGGGAAATACGAAAACGGAACAGTTCAGTTCCTGTTTTTGTGGCAAGTGGCTATGCAGAGGATCCGGTAATGATGCAACCGCAGGAACATGGTTTTTCTGCAAGTATTTGTAAACCATTCAGGCGCAGTGAACTGATGGGGATGCTTGAGAGGCATCTGAATATATCGTAAAGGCTATCCAATAAGCTTCAGAGCTTGCGGAGTGGCTGTGAAGATTGCTGGATTCAATCCACAACCGATTCTCCTGAAAATCACATCTTTCAGTTGCTTAAATCTTATTTAACCTGACTTTCGCACCTACACCGCGAAACTCAGGTTAAATTAAAGTATATTAACTGGCGCAAGAAAAGTTTTTCACTTTCCGGGGGAATGATGAGCAGTAAAGTGTGCATCTTTGTTGTTACTTTAGTGGCGGTTTCGTTTTGTGACTTATTGGTCTTGCCTTTGAATTTGCCATTATCGCTTGATTCTGTGTCTCAAAAAGCGATTCTGGAGCTCACAAAGGAGGCATTCACACAGAGTTCAGCAGGGGAAGTAACATTCCTAGATGAGGTAATCAGTTGTGAGAATGATTCCTGTGCCTACTTTTATGCAGCAGAGCATGATCGCAATCAGGTCGCCTATTTCAGAACACACGTTTTAGGTAAAAAGATTATAGTCAGGAGTTATTTGCTGGATGTAAAAAAACAGGGTGTAGTCAGTTCCGGTTCAGGAGAAGCGATCGGTATAGAAGATCTGGATAGTGCAATTTATAGCTCTGTATCTGCTCTGTTTGCCTCAAAAAAAGAGGAGTCGTTGTATAATTCCGTCGCTTTTGGGACGGCATTCGGTTATGGTTTTCCTGTTCGGGAGACATCCTATCCAAATCGCTCTGATGATGGGAATAGTTATAAACAGATAATATACTTGGATTTTTTGACCTCTTTCGATATAAACGACAACCATCAGTTGAGCCTGGAATTGCATACGGCGTTGGGTGTTGCATACGGCATTCATGCCAATCTAACCCGTAAACTCTTTGATGGGCCTGTTTATCCCTTTCTTGGCTTAGGTATAGGTCTGGATTATGTTAGTGACCAAGGTCATGAATTGGAAAGAGATACCAGGATGAGCGGATTTGCTTTTAATGGACAGTTTGGTGTCACGACCACAAACGACAGTCCTCTTTCAGCGCTCCTCAGAACCGGATATAAACTTGTCTTTAACCACAGATATGACGACACCTTATTTGTCCAGTTTGGAGTTATCATTAGGTCCCGAAGGCCAAATTGGTCATTGTATTGAGAGTAGGGGAATGCGTTCCTCCTCTGCAAACCATCTTCTTTACTTTTCGATCTTAAACGACTACAATATTTCGCTCCTTCAGGGCTTCGAAAAAAAACGGGGGGATATTCAGCACGAGTTAAGGAAACCCCGTGCTGAAAATGGATCGCTCCTTTGGAGCTGGGAGAGGGGGTGTTGCGAAGCTGTTGGTGTGCAGTTGCAATTGAGACAGTACCTGAGAGAACATTGCTTGATATCTTTAAACCTGACGATCAAGTAAGAAATAGCTGGTTTATCAATACACGAAACTTATTTTTGTAAATGCATACTGAAAAGCAATAAGAGAAACACAAGAGCGGCAAATGCTGCAGCATGTTCGGTTGAGATGAACAGAACGCCAGCCGCACAACTACGCAAACAGACTGAAATTCATCGGAATGGTCTTTTCCCAAAAATGAAGGAGTTGGTCTTAAAAATGGAAACACAGGATATTGAAAGAAATGTTGCAGAAGATCTTAAGGAAGGATCTGTTTTGAAGGATGAGATAGAACAGTATCTTATACCTCCACAGAAGGTCTGCTTTATGGATCTTGAGGGCAATAAAACTGAGCTGTGGATTGTATTAAAAAAAAATGAATATCTTCTGGCATTTGATGAAACCTATGGAGATTATGGGATAGGATACAGAAATATCACTGACGAGCTGGTGTATAGTGGTCATGTAGGCTCTATTTACGAAGCATATGGACGTTTGATTAAGAGATAAATTGGAGGAGGATGCCAAGAGAGAGCAGCAGTAAAATGCCGTCGCTAAAGAAGGCAAACCCAGGTGGACTGGGGTACGGAAAAACGGTAGAATTACGCTCCGTAGCCGGGTTTACCGAGCCAGAGTAGGTGCAAATGAAGATGTCTAAGGTAAAAGAAAGGCTCGGTCATGAGATGTTTTACCCATTTTAGATATACATTCCTTACGGTGACTTGAAATGAAGGTAATCTGGAAACTGGACCGTACCTCTCGTATCTGGATTTTTATGAGAGTAATGGTGATTGTAGCTCCTAAGCGCTTGAAGAGCCTGAAGGAGTTTTAAGAATCAGCCACTACGTAGTAGCTGCTCAGCAGACCAAGGCTTATAGTGAAGCCTGCAGAGTTGCAGCGAAAAGAAAACCTGCTGGGGAGCCTAAGAGTACTAACAAATCATTTACAGATGAAAGGGGTGTTCACTTTGATCCGATTGATAGGGAAGTTTGCTTCCGGGGGCAATCGTCACGATTGTCTTCGATTTGGTCATTGCTATGCCACAGCATCAGGAGAAACAATCCCTTAACGCTCAATTAGTCCACTCTTATCCCTGTATTTACAGATTGCATAGATCGCTGAAGCATATATGCCAATGGAGAAAATTCCTACCGAGAACACTCCTAAGGAAAAAACGCCGATCGAGAAGATGTCAAAGGGAAAAATCCCTGCAGAAAATACCCCTGTTGAGAAGTTACCGGCAGCAAACACTCCGGTGGAAAAAACACCTGCAGCGAAGTAGTTCTGGGCAAACAGACCTGCAGAGTTGGACTTGCCATCTATTATAACTATACCAATAATGACCAGAATGACCGCCAGAATGAGTATGCCGTATCTGGATAGAAATTTCATGATTTGTTCTTCTGTACCGAAGGTTTAATTTGTTCTGGTTAACCTTCTGAATCCAGAGCAATTACCAGTCCATGCTGTCTGCTGAAAAACTGGCTATATAGAAAAATATGGGTGAAAAGGCAACCAAAATAAAAACGAATTAGTACGCAAAGAGCGAAGAGGTTAGGTCTTAATGCACCATTTGTTCTTAAAGAACAATAATTCATGTTTTTGAGAAATCCCGTAGGAATGAGTAATATTTTGGACGCCTGCCGCGGACGGCATCGGTTCTCCTTCCTGGCCTCCGTCCCGATATTAATCGGGACTGCCTGCCCTATGCATCGCTTGTGAAGACGGGCGGAGTACGGGCGCACTGTTATCCAAAGCGGGTGGTGTACGGGCGAACAGCTATGGGAGGCGGGCGGAGTACGGGCGCATCGGAATGCTCCACTTTTTGTATGTACTGGCGAAGACGCCATATTGCCGTCCCCCCCTGGCGCTTTTGACCCGGGCATTAATTGTGGACACTACATTTGGTTTTCTCCGGAGATTTAGTGCCGAGGTGGTGAGGCACTACCTCCCTGGCAGTACAAATTTCGTAAACAACCCCGCCTCAAAGACGGGGCATTGTTGTGAGCCCCCAAAGGGGGCCTGAAACGGCACACCTCAAAGGCGTGCCGTGGTTCCCGCTCCATTTCGTTATTTAAATTTTTAACCCAAGCTGCTCAACATCTTTCTCTTTCTTCTCTTGGTACCGCACATAGCGGCGAATCATCTCTTCGTCCAATCCTATCGTATCAACACAATAACCTGCCGCCCAAAAATGATTTCCCCAATACTTGCGTACTCCCAAATCTGGATGCTTCTTCAATACACGTATTGCGCTGCGTCCTTTAAGCCGACCCATAAGCTCAGATATTGATATTTTTGGAGGAACCTGCACTATCAGGTGAACATGGTCTTTTTGGTACATTCAACTCTACTACTTTACAACTACACTGTTCACAGGATATGCGCACACAACCCTGAACCTCAGACTTTATGTCGCCCTCCAATACCCGAAAATGATACTTCGGCGTCCATACAATATGGTACTTGCAATGCCTTATTGCATGCGTTAGTTTTTGAAAACGGCTCACCGTAACCTCCTTTTTTCTTTAATTGTAGCGGGAACTACAATTAATTTGGGTTACGGTAAGCCCTTCTGGCAAAGCCAAAGGACTCTGACCCCGCCCTGAGGACGGGGGTTTCTATATCAGACTAAAAAAGTTGTTTTCTTCTCATTGACAGCCTCTTCTCATCAATGGTAAACTCAAGACTAACTGAAACATCAACTTGCCCGGAAATTACAACGAGTTTACCATGAAAGAGTCCTCTCCCGTAGATGTCCTGCTGACCTATCCAACAGATGGCCCCAGAGTGTTTTCTCCCATGATGCCAATTGGGTTGGTAAGTATTGGGACTGTGCTGAAAAAAGCGGGGTACAAGGTCAAAATAATTGACTTTAATTTCTACAGCAACGATTTCAGAAAAGAGCTCCGGACTCTTCAGCCCCGTATCATTGGAATAGGGGGCACGACTCCTACACGCTCAGGGAGTTTTCTGACCGCCCGTCTTGCCAAAGAAATTCTGCCCCACGTACCGGTTGTATATGGGGGAGTGAATGCAACATTTACTTCCGCAGACACTTTGAACGCGGTGGCTGAGATCGACTATGTACTCAAGGGGGAGGGGGAGAGCTCTTTTGGCGAGTTTTGTGATGTTATTACAGGTAAATCTGACCGGGCGATCGGGCAGATACCGGGCCTGTGCCGGAGGACACCGCAGGGGGTAAGTGAGAACAAGGCAGAACGTATACGGGACCTTTCTGTCATTCCTGTTGCCGATCGCGATTTACTGGGAGATAACTATAAGCTGAGAATGGAGTTTATTGGCGGTGAGGGAGATTTCCTGATGACTTCAAGGGGGTGTCCGGCTGCCTGTAATTTCTGTTCAGCAGCAAGGATGTTTCCCGGGGGAGTCAGAACAAGGCCCATGGATTCCGTTATGGCGGAAGTCGACTATCTTCTGAGCCGCAAGAATCTTACGGGGTTAAAACTGTTTGACAGTACCTTTACCGCCAAAAAAGAACACGTGCATGATTTCTGCAACTG
>SKJJ01000036.1 GCA_007115975.1 Chitinispirillum sp. | reverse complement strand
TGTAGAGGCAGCCTACACTTCAGGGTATAATGACGGAACTCCCGGACTTCACCCCGGCCACACCCCCTACTGGAATGCAGACTGCTGGTGGGACGGAATGATAATGGCCTGCCCTCCAAAAATGTTTGAGGGCAACATATATCCTGTCCACGGGCAATGGCCACGAGGTGAGCTTTTTTTCAACACCGATTATGTCTGGGCCCACACTGAGTTTACTCCCCAGCAGACCATGCGGGGCAAGCAGGCACTTTACGGGTACCTTTACGGAATATATAACGAAAGCGATAATAACGTCTCTGCCCGCAACCTGGCCCCTCAGCATGATCACTACAGTGCAGGAGGCAGTGGTTACACTGTTTCTGTTGTTTCAGGCAAGGTACATTTTTCTGTAGCTGAGTCTGCAGGCAAAACTGCGAAAATCAAAATGTTCGACCCCAAGGGAAGAGTGGTATTTATCCATGAGGGGATAATCGAACGCGGCAGATTAACTGCCGATATCCCCGCGAATATTTCCAAGGGTATGTATATAGTTGAGGGGACCTTTGGCGGCAGTAAGGTGAGCAGAAGGGTGATGCTCAGATAAGCGGATGTGGAGCACATTATCAAAAAAGAGACACATTTGCCAAGGGCAGAGCGATACCTCTGCCCATTTGTAGCTGGAGCACCGATATCTAAAAGACAGCATAAAAGGAGGATGTTAACAGCAGGTCAGAAGCCCCAAGAGAACAAAGTTCCCGAGAACGGGGCCATTCCAACCATACTTATACAAAAATGACAAAATGTACCGTTGCTGGAAAAGTTTTAGTCGAAATTTCAAAGAACTGGTCTGATGGGGTCATATAAACAATGTCCACATTTTCTTAAAAAAAAATTACAAAAAGAACTTGGCTTTAATCTTAGTAACCAAATCCTCCGAGGGGGCTTCCGGACACAGGCACTTGCCGCCACAAAAAGTGAGAGTATTCAAACGCATGGGCAAGCCCTTCAAGTCCCCCCTCGGAGGATTTAGGGGGCCTAAAAAAGAGAGCCTACGCTCTTAACTTAACACCTATGCCTCCGTCCCCCCCTTGGCGCGTTTTTCTCAGTAGCATTTTTTGTGAACAGTGCATTTGGTTTTTCTTCCTTTAATTCCTTATTCAACAATCTCCCTATTCGATATCTATTGTGGATTTGTGAAGATCATACCCCGAAGGGGTTACGGCTTTAGAGCCCCAGGGTTTCCTACCTGTGGTTTTGTGGAAAAACACCCCAGTTTAGAGGAAAAAATAGCGGCAGCTTTTTTGCTCTATATTTTCAAAGACAATTCGACCGAAAAAAGTTCATAGAGGCAACGACATGTCTAAAAGTAAATATACACAACTCCTTCTTATCGCAGTTTTATCCTTTAAACCACTTCACAGTATGGATGCAACTGAAGTGGTCAGACGCGCTGATCTTCACCTGCGCGGGGAAACAAGCTGCACCGAGTTAACCATGCGAATCGAACGACCGGACTGGACAAGAGAACTCTCCCTGCGGGCTTACAGTTTGGCACGGGACTACTCCCTTATATACGTTCTTGCCCCCGCAAGAGACCGTGGCACCTCGTTTCTAAAAAGGGAAAATGAGGTGTGGCAGTGGCTGCCCGATATTCAAAGAGTGGTAAAGATTCCTCCCTCCATGATGATGCAGTCCTGGATGGGCTCCGATTTCACCAATGACGATCTGGTGCGGGATGCATCGGTGGTGAATGACTACTCCCACTCCTTTCTTTCTGATACCACTGTCGACGACCAGGAGGCCTGGAGAATAGAGATGGTACCGCTGCCCCATGCTCCTGTTGTGTGGGAAAGGGTAATTGTCACCATTACAAAAGATAATTTTATCCAGAGGCGGTCGGAGTTCTACGATGAGGGTGGGGAGCTGGTAAATATCCTCACCATGAAAAACGTCCGGGAGATGGGTGGGCGCATGCTCCCAACGCGATGGGAAATGGTTCCGGTCGATGAGGAGGGGCACCGGACGGTGATGGAGTATCAATCGGTTGAGTTCGATATCCCTCTTGATGAGGGGTTTTTCTCGCAACAGAATATGAGAAGGATACAATAGAGAGATGTTTTTTGAGATGGCATGGCGAAATCTCTGGCGCAATCGGCATCGCACGCTTATCACTGCTGCATCGGTGTTTTTTGCCGTTATTCTGGTCCTGTTCATCCGCTCTCTTCAGCTTGGTACCTACGATCACATGATCACCAACACTCTTCAGCTAAACACCGGTTTTGTCCAGGTGCAGGGGGAGGATTTCCGGGAGACCAGAAGCCTCGATAACAGCATGGCGCTTGAGGAGGAGGATATGCTCAGGGTCATGGGCATTGAGGGCGTTACCACGGTGGTGCCAAGACTCGAGTCCTTTGCACTTGCAGCATCAGAGGACAGAACAAGGGGGATTATGTTAATTGGTATAAATCCGGATGCGGAGGATACTATGAACAACCTGAGCCAGCGGGTTGTGGAAGGGCAGTATTTGCGTCATAATTCTCAGAACGTAATCATCGCACAGGGGGTAGCGGACTATCTTCATACCACTGTTGGGGATACCCTGATTTTTCTCAGTCAGGGCTTTTACGGAGTGAGTGCCGCGGGAGCCTTTGCAGTAGGGGGGATCGTCGATCTGCCCCTTCCGGATCTTAACAACAGCATGGTATACACCTCTTTGGAAAATGCGCAGTGGTTCTACTCCATGCCCGGCAGAGGAACTTCACTTGCAATAATGATTGAAAACCCGGGGATGCTCCAATCGGTGAGCGCAACGCTAACTGAAATGTTCACCAATGGCTTCGATGTGGTAACCTGGAGAGAGCTGCTTCCAGAGCTGGTGCAGATAATCGAACTGGATAATGCACAGGGGATAATAATGCTTGGAATACTCTACATGGTTGTTGCCTTTGGGGTGTTTGGTACAGTAATGATGATGATGGCTGAGAGGCGAAGGGAATTTGCGGTGATGATCTCGATTGGGCTGAAAAACTGGCAGCTTGATCTGGTCGTGCTTCTGGAGAGTCTGATTATCGTTTTTCTGGGGACAATAGCAGGAACAGTGGTTTCGGTACCTATACTGTTGTACATGAGGGCCAATCCCATTGAGTTGACCGGTGTAACAGCTGAAGCGATGCGGGAATTTGGGTTTGAACCGCTGCTCCCTTTTTCCGCCCAGGCCTCAATCTTTATTAACCAGGGCCTTGTTGTTTTGGTGATCGCACTTGTGGCGTGTCTCTACCCTATATATTCTGTCAGTAGAATCAGATTGTCAGATGAACTGAGAAGCTAACATTTTCTTTGCGAAGGGACTATTTGTGCTTTTAGCAATGGCATGGAAAAATATCTGGAGAAACAAAGTCCGAAGCATGATAATTATCACTGCCATTACACTCGGGCTGTTTGCCGGGCTGCTTGCATCCGGCATTACCATTGCAATGGGGGAGCAGATCGTTGATACAACTATACGCACGCGTCTTTCTCATATCCAGATAACCCACCCTGAGTTTCGTTTGGAAAGAGACATCACATTCAATGTCCCGAATGCGCAAGATCTGGCCCAGGAGTTAAGGGGTCTACCCCGAGTGGAAGCGGCTGCACCCCGCATTCTGACAAGCGCCATGGCATCATCTCCAAGGACCGTGCAGGGGATAGAACTCGTAGGGGTCATTCCTGAGTTTGAGAGGGAACTGGTGATTATCGATGAATCCATCATTGACGGAGAATACTTCGGTCAGCAGCTTCGCTATCCGGCTGTAATCGGGGATGCCCTTGCGGAGAGACTTGATGTAAGGGTTGGTGCAAGACTGGTTCTTACTTTTCAGGATGCAGAAGGGGTGATAACCGGCGGAGCTTTCAGGGTGAGAGGGTTATTCCGCACTCCATCAACGGAGTTTGACCGCTCAACGGTGTATGTGCTTGCAGATGATCTTGCTGAGCATCTGGGAACCGATGAGATGCTTTTTCAGCAGGTTTCTGTTTTGTTTACCTCGGCCGACGCTGCCGAGGCTGGTTTGGCGCAAGTTGAGCAGATGGCCGGGGGCATGAGAATAGAAACATGGCGGCAGCTGGCTCCGGAGTTGGATTACATATCTGAAACGCTCACTGTTTTTCTCTATGTGTTTATGATAGTCATCCTTGCTGCCCTGACTTTTGGAATTGTCAATACTATGCTGATGGTGGTTCTTGAGAGAAGAAAAGAGTTTGGTATGCTCATGGCGGTGGGTATGAAGCGAAGTATCCTCTTTGGAATGATTGTGCTGGAAACGGTGGTACTTTCGATAACCGGAGCTGCGGCTGGGATGGTCCTGAGTTTCCTAGTAATTGAGCTCCTTTCGATTACCGGAGTGGATCTATCCCTCTTTGCGCAAGGGTTGCGGGAGTTTGGAGTTGAGGAGATACTCTATCCTCAATTGCCCCGGAGTATGTACATAGTTTTAGCAGTGATGATCATTGCTGTGGCAATCATAGCTGCAATATTGCCTGCACACAAGGCTTTAAAGTTGAAACCTGCTGATGCACTGAGAAATATCTGAAAAAAAGGGATAACCGTATGGCTATTATTACTTCTCAAAATCTTGGCAAGGAGTATCATGAGTCGGAGGTGCCGGTCAGGGCGCTTAAAAGTGTCAGTTTCAGGGCAGAGCAGAGTGAGTTTACGGCAATTGTAGGTCCATCAGGCAGCGGAAAAAGTACGCTGCTTCATCTTCTTGGAGGACTCGACACTCCAACGGAGGGAACTGTTACGATCGGGGGAGTGGATTTGGGAAAACTCTCTCCCGGAGAGCTGATTGATTTTCGACTCTATAACATCGGGTTTGTCTTTCAGGCTTTTAATCTCATACCCGTGTTAACTGCCAGGGAGAATGTTGAGTTTGTGATGCTTCTTCAGAAAAAGAGTAAAGAGGAGAGACGCAAAAGGTCTATGGAATTGCTTCAGTCCGTGGGGCTCTCAAACAGAGCCGACCACCGGCCGGTACAGATTTCCGGGGGAGAACAGCAGCGTGTTGCAGTCGCAAGGGCCCTGGCATCGAAACCAAAGTTTGTTCTTGCAGATGAACCCACGGCAAATCTCGACTCGCGCTCAGCAGAAAATCTGCTGGATATTATGGTGGACCTTAACAGTAAACTTGGTATTCTGTTTCTCTTTTCAACGCATGATGAACGGGTTATAAAACGGGCAAGACGGGTGGTGACTCTGCTTGACGGAGAGGTGCAGGAGGACAGGAGGGGAGCCCCCTAAATTTCCCTGGAGGGGGACTTTCGGAGAGGAAAAGTGGAGTGAAAGTTTATGGTTGCAATGAGATAGTCCGTCATCCCCGCAGGCAGGGATCCAGAGAGGTATCAAAACAACATGGCATCAAATTATCGGTCATCCCTGAGCAGGAGGCTGGGTCACAAACATACAATTACTTACCGATTCTCCTTTCGTCATACCGGAGTTGTTTTATCCGGTATCCATTCAGAATAATAAAAATAAGGTGATATAAGTAAGAATATGGGCGCCTGCCGCGGACGGCACCGGTTCTCTCTCGTCAGGGACTTCCAGGGGGCGTTCTTCCGGCTTCCCGATGGAATCGGGATGCCTCCCTCGGTATGTCGTTTATATCGCTGCGAGGACAGTTCGACAAGCTCACTGCAAGCTTCCTCAGCTCTTTGGAGCATACTGCACCTGAGTACAGGTGCACCTGCAGTCCCCCCTGGCGCGTCTATCTCAGTAGCATTTTTTGTAGACACAGCATTTGGTTTTCTATATTTCTCTTTCAATATTCCTCTTTCCAGAAGTACTATATGTAAATATCACACCGAAATAAAAAGCTATGCTTTGAAACGGTCGCCTGGGTAAGAGCGCAAGGGGGGACGGAGGGTGGACAATTCCTATTGTCCAGTGCGCTCAACTGGGCGGAGTCCTCGCAGCACTACAAACGACGTACCGAGCGCAGCGAGCCCGGAGGAGAACCGACCTGAGTCTTCGAGGGTTGCGCCCAGATAATTATCATTTTTTCTACAAACCCCTGTAAACCCCACACCCCCTACACAAAGACTTCAAAGAAAATAACGGCAGCTTTTTTGCTTCATATCTCAAGAGAGTATTTGATTCGGCAAAAAATCTTATGGAGGTATCAGGATGTGCAAAAGTAAACTTGTGATATTCCTTTGTATCTCTGTTATAACCCTTAAATCAATTTACAGTATGGATACAACTGAAGCGGCAGGAAGAGCGAATGGGTTGATACTTCCCGATCGTTACAATACAAGCTTAGGTGGTTATGTCAGTGCCCTGCCTTTTGTCACATTCGAATCAATCGATGATCTCTATTTCAGTAATCTCATACATGCACGATTGAACCTCGCCTATTACCCCTCAGACCGCTTGTCGCTGGAACTTGCCGGAAGGTTACGGATTTTAACTGGTGATCAGGTGGTGGGTCCACAGAGCACTCTGATTGATTTTCTGGATGATGATGTCGGGTACCTGAACCTCACCCGTGCCTGGCAGGCAATTGTGGCAGGGAATATTGACCGGGCATCCATCACTTATTATACCCCGGGTTGGCGGATTACAGCAGGGAGGCAGAGAATCAACTGGGGCACCAATTTTGTATGGAACCCTAATGACTGGTTCAATGCCTTTGAATACCTTGATTTCGATTATGAGGAGCGTCCGGGTTCTGATGCACTGAGGATTCAGTTCTTTACAGGAGTACTGTCGGTGTTGGAGCTTACCCTAAAGGCTGCCCAACAACGTGAGGAGCGCACGTATGCACTTATGTACCGGTTTAACAGAAGGGGATACGATCTGCAGTTTCAGAGCGGGCTGTTTGGGTATGATGCAGCTATGGGGTTTTCCTGGTCAGGATCCATCAGAGGCGGCGGGTTCAGGGGAGAAGTCAGCTCATACTATCCTGTGCTTAATGATGACAACGGTATCACTGATAATTTGACATTCGTGGCCTCTCTCTCCGGTGATTACACGTATGAAAGTGGATTGTATATCTTAGGTGAGGCGCTCTATAACGGTTATGGCAACGGGGAGTTTTTGGACACTATTGCTCTTTTTTTACGTGAGCTCTCTGCAAAAAAACTCTCTCCGGCCCCCATTCTTCTCTACGGGTCGATCTCTTATCCGTTCAATCCGCTTGTGAGGGGAACGTTTTCGGTGATGTACAATCCTGAAGATCTGTCGGTTTTGACCATGCCATCGATAGAATGGTCCATTGTAACCAATATCGATTTTCTGTTTCTTGCCCAGCTCTATTATGGGAATCCCGGTGATGTGTTCGGCGTGCTGCCAAATATTTTTGCGCTGCGTTTCAGGTGGTCATTTTAGAAGACCCATCCATCCGAAGATAATATGGAAAAAGCATGAGTATGAATTTGAGCGCCTGCCGTGGTTCGACCATGCTCACCAACCACGGCACTGGTTCTCCTCTCCTGGCCTCCGTAGCAGACAACTGCCTGCCCTCCGCATGGCTTCTGAAGGCGGGTGGTGTACGGGAGCACTGCTATCCAAAGCGGGTGGTGTACGGGCGCACTGCAATGGGCTATGGGTGTATGTAGGCACACGGCTATGGGAGGCGGGCGTAGGGCAGGCAGCCCCCCCCCTGGCGCGTTTTGCTCATTAGCATTTCTGTGGGCACTCTATTGGGCATTCACCGGAAAATCTTTAGAACACACTACCGGCACAAATGCCTCAATAAAAAACTCCTATACAGGTGTCTGGGGCCCCCCCGAACAGGTCTTCAAAGCTCCGCCTAAGACGGGTTTGGGGTGACCGAAAACAGAAGCCTTTAGAATCTGATCGAGTCTTTTAGCCGCCCCAAAAAATAGAATGAGATTTTCTGTCCACGGAAGGCACGGAAAGAACAGAAGTTAAGAAAGTGGACAGATGCTGCTTTCCTATTTCAGTGTCTTCCGTGCTTTCCGTGGACAATTCCTTTCTCCCATTTAGCCTTTAGCCCAATAAGTCTTATCTCTTTACGGTCAGACACCTGTTCTGAAAAGGTCCTGGTAACCAATGGTGCTGTTTTTGACCCACCCTACTCTGTAACTATCTGATTGGCCCGCCAGAGAATATCCACATACTGCGTCCGCTTATAAGCCCACGGATCACCCACAATATGTGAGCGGCTCAGTTTGCCTCTGAATTCATTCATGCTAAGGTACCCTTTTGTTTCCATCCATTGGTTCAGTTCTCTGAGAATGGTTTGGATATGGCCGGTGCCGTTTTTATAGAGGGTACTGCAGACCTGAAAACAATCGGCGCCCGCAAGCAGCGAAGAGATCGCCTGCGGGGCATCGAATATTCCGGTGCTTGCACAGATTGAGCTGTTAATGGTCTCAAATAGTTGGCCTGTAAAGTGAATCGGCAAACGGCAATCTTCAGCAGTGCTGAGAAAAGGTGTTAAATTAAGAGTCTGGGAGTCGGTGTTGATTGCAGCCTGAAAGGGGCGGTTGAAAAGCACTATCCCCTTTATGCCGGTTTTATCGAACCGTTGAACTGTTTCGAGTGTGTTTGTATAGTAGGGGGTGATTTTTACTGACACCGGTATTCTTACTGCTTCTACCGTTTTTTTTGCTGCCTCAATCTGTTGCTCTTCGATTGTATTTCCTGAAACGGAGTCGAATTCCGGTGCCCTGTAGACATTGAGCTCCAGGCCGTCCACACCAGTATCCTGGAGCCGCATCGCGTAATTAACCATCGTCTCGGCATCATGGGTGTTTATGCTGGCGATTACCGGTATTGAGAGGGCCTTTTTTGCATCCTTTGCAAAAAGAAGGTGAGAGTCGATTCCCCGAAATTCAAGCGTATGGGGGTAAAAATAGTGGATTTCGGGTCCCACACCATCTGAAAATTTGTCCCTCTGCTCTTCAAACTCATAGTTTTCAAGCTCAAGCTGCTCCTGAAACAGGGACTTTAGCACCACTGCTGCTGCTCCGCTCTGCTCTACCTCCCTTAAATTCTCAATCGTGGAGGTCAGGGAGGAGGCTCCTGCGATAAGAGGGTTCTTGAGCTCTAGGCCCATATAGGTGGTTCTGCTGTTCATCGTTGACCTCCTGTCTGTTTTTTGGGGGAGAGTACCTTGTAATCGTAGCAGCAAGAATTGTACCGGGTTCAGGGTTTAGGCTTGAGTTCTAGCATAAAACCACTTTCCCCTCTCTTTGCGATGAACACTGAACAGGCATAAACTAAGAATGGGATTAGGTAAGAATCTGGGCGCCTGCCGAAGACTGCACCGGTTCTCCTTCATGCTCGCTTCACTCGGTGCCACGTTTATAGCGCTGCGCGGACTTCGCTTTTTTGAGGGCACTGGACAATCGGAATTGTCCACATTCCGTCCCCCCTGGCGCGTTTTGCTCAGTAG
>SKJJ01000217.1 GCA_007115975.1 Chitinispirillum sp. | reverse complement strand
CAATTACACCAGTCACAATCAGCAAAAGTTCTGATTCAGGAGGCAATGCATCATTGATTTTGTTGAAACAGTTCTTTTTGTTAAGTTTGCTTTCATTTCCGATCCAGTCACCATAATCAAAATCAATTTGTTCATTAATGAATGGTTTGAAGTCATTTTTGTAGAAATTAAGACTCAAAACTATGGATGAGTCGAGCTTCAATCCGTAAAAATGGTCCAAAACCTCTACCAAAAACTGAGTTTGTATGTTATCGAAACTGATAATGTCTATATTTGTTCTCCTCTGGTAATTGCACTCTAAACAGGTATCGATACGAATCCTAATGATGCTGTTAATGATTGTGTACTTTGTATTTAAATCGGTATAGTATAGAGTGTATCAGGTGAATCGGGCACATCAAGAAAACAAAAGCTCATTTCAGGATTACTAATCAGGAAAAGAAAAACCAGGCATTCCATTGCTTTCATGTTCTCTATAGCCCTCCGGTTTTAATAAGAATTTTGATTCTCAAAAAATACTATTCTGAGGTAACTTTTTATCAGTTTCAGCGAAAAAATTGCCTCCTTCTTTAGCCAATTCTCCAGAACCAGTCGCCATTCAACTGTCGATTTCAAGATGAACATGGATACAATTTTTTTTTCAAAACATAGAATACCTAAAAAATCGGTCAGCAGGTTGCTGTCTGCCACAGCAATGCCGTAAAATATGGCATAAACAGTCCCGCAAATAGTATTTTACAAGGTTAAGTGACACACAAATCTTTCTCCTTCGAGTTCAGATGCCTTCAGTTTTTTTTCAGACATTCGGATGCCAGATGAATGTGGCGGATTCCAGCAGGATATTTGATATTCTGGCTGAGAAAGGTTTTGTTTCAGCAGAAACTGCGGCCCAAGCGGATCTGTTGATAGTGAATACGTGCAGTGTAAGGGAACATGCTGAGCAGCGTGCAAAGACACGAATCAGCCAGTTTGCCAGGGAGCGCAGGAATAGTGGCCAGAAGTTATGGGTTATCGGCTGCATGGCGCAGCGTTTGGGCGAGAGGCTGCGCGACGAAGTTCCGGGGATCGATCTGGTGATTGGTGCCAAAGAGATGGAGGATATCAGGCAGCGTATAGAAGAACATCTGCCATACGGATCAGAATGCACTGCTGCTGCAGAGAAAAGTTCTGTCACCGATTTTGTGCCGGTAATGAGAGGGTGTGACAACTACTGCTCGTACTGTATTGTTCCCTATGTTCGTGGTTCTGAAATGTCAATTGCTCCTGAAAAGGTGGAGGAGCAGATTGAGCAGAAAATTGCCGGGGGTGTTAAGGAGATAACGCTTCTGGGGCAGAATGTCAACTCCTACAGTTATGAGGGGTGTGATTTTTCGGACTTACTGTCAAGAGCAGCCTCAATAGATGGTCTTAAGCGACTCAGGTTTACCACAAGTCATCCCAGGGACTGCAGTGAAAAACTGGTTCGCACAGTGGCTTCATTGCCAAATGTGTGCAATCACTTTCATCTGCCGGTGCAGGCGGGATCGGACCGGGTACTCTCATTGATGAATCGTGGGTACTCCTCAGGTGATTACCGGTCAAAGGTAGAGATGATACGCACATACATTCCGGATGCCGATATCACATCAGATATCCTGGTGGGCTTCCCATCAGAGACAGAGGAAGAGTTCAGGCAGACGCTTTCTCTTGTGAGCGATGTTGGGTTTACAACTGCATTTATGTTTGCATACTCTCCCCGTGAGGGCACCGCTGCGGCATCGATGAAAGAATACCTGAGTGATAAGCAGAAAAAGCAGAGGTTGACAGAACTGGTGAATATACAGACAGAAATCACCCGTGAAAAATATGGACAGATGATAGGAAAACAGGTAGATGTCTTTGTTACCGGCCGTCAGGACAGACATGACAAGATGTGGATGGGTCAGGATAATGGTTGTAAACGGGTGCTTCTGGGTTGCAACGGTGCAGAAGCAGGATTGATTTTAAAGACCAGGGTAATTAAAAGCAGTGGTATGACACTAATTGTGGAAAGGGTGTAAAAATGAAAATCGCGAAAATCATTGCTGTTTTTGGGATCTCTTTTTTGTTTGCATGGATAATAATCAGGACATTCGATCAGGAACCTTTCAGAGAGTATGCTCCGATACTTATTCCATGGTTCAGTAAACCGGTAATTCCGATCTGGGCCTATGTTGCAAGTGTGTTTGGTATCGGCTTGTTGCTTGGGTTTGCAGCAAGTGCTTACTATTATCTTGTTGGTCAAGTTGGAATAAGACGGAAAAACGTTAAAATAGGAGATCTGGAGCAGGAGCTGGCGCAGGCAAAAATTGAGTTGGAGCAGGCTCGAAAAGAGTGTGGGCAGGATGCTGAAAATGAGCAAAAAGCCGATGGTGAAGAACCATCAGATAACAGTGACAACTCTTTTCCTCAGCCATAAGAGTGTTTGATATGACAGTAGGAGTTGTCCGGTAATGACCGTAAAGACTGAAAATAAAAGTAAAGCAGTGGCAGTTGTTCTGGCAGCCGTTTTCTCGATAGTATCCTATGCACAAGGTAATGTTTTTGAGGGTAGAAGGCTGCTCGAAAGTGGCAATGTACCAGAGGCGCAGGTTGTTTTGCGAAATGTGCTTGAAAGAGACGGGTCTAATGCCCAGGCTTTACTTTTATATGCACGAACCCTGAACACCCAATCAGCGTTAAAGGTGTACGACTCACTTGCGTCAAACGAATCGGTGGAGATGTCTGTTCGTGCTCAAGCGTATCGTCTAATGGGCGACTATTCCTTTGCAAAGGGGGATACGGAAAGGGCTGCTGAAATGTACAGGGAATCTTCCCGGTGTGGGGAAGAGCTTTTTATGCGTCACCGGTGGGCTCTTTCCACTGCATTGAGTGCAGACACTGCGGGAGCCGAACGTATTTGGAGTGATCTGAGCAAAGAATACAGGGACAGGGTTTCAAAATCAGCAGTTCTCTATCTTGCCAGACTGAAAATGCAAAGGGGAGATTACACCGCTGCACATAACCTGTTGTCTCAAATAGCTAAACCGTCGTCAGATTCACCCCTAAAAGCGCCTCTGCTGGTGAGCCGGCTGCAGTGTGCTTATGCACTTGATTTAACAGATGATATCCTGGAGACTGGCAGTCAAATCAAGAGTCTGGGAGATTATCTGGAGAGCAGGGATCAACACACTGTTATTGAAGGACTGTCGACAGATTCGGTTTTTGCTGTTCAGGTAGGGGCATTTGGCGTCAAAGAAAATGCACTTCGTTTAAAAGAGCAGCTTGGGGATGTAAGTGATGAAATTGTCATACTAGAGACCGCAACGGGTGATGGTGTTATTTATAGGGTGCGTGTAGGAACCTTCTTTTCGAGGAAGGAAGCGCAGTTGTTCTCAGAAAAAACACTTTCCACAGCAGGGTTTACAGGAAGTGTAGTCCAAAAGTAAAACGGAGGTAAAAAAACGTGGAATATGAAGTGGTAATTGGACTTGAAGTTCATGCACAGCTTTTGACAAATACAAAGCTTTTCTGTGGGTGCAGCACGGCTTTCGGTGATCCTCCCAACACTCACGGCTGTCCGGTGTGCACCGGGAGCCCCGGAGCTCTACCGGTACTTAACAGAAAAGCTGTTGAAATGGCAGTAAGAATGGGCCTGGCGGTTGACTGCAGCATTAATGAAAAATCTATATTTGCACGTAAAAATTACTTCTATCCCGATCTTCCAAAAGGGTATCAGATTTCACAGTATGAACTGCCGGTGTGCGGTCCGGGTAAACTTTCCGTTTCGGTCGATGGTGAAGAGACGCAGATTGGTATCACCCGCATACACCTTGAGGAGGATGCCGGCAAACTGATTCATGACCAGGATACCGATTCGTTGTTTGATGTAAACAGATGCGGCACTCCTCTCATAGAGATTGTTTCCGACCCGGATATAAGGAGCGCACAAGAGGCGTATGCATATCTTACGGAGCTGAAGCAGATTCTTGAATATCTTAACATATGCGACTGCAACATGGAACAGGGTTCTCTTCGCTGTGATGCCAATATATCTCTTCGGTTGCACGGAGAAAACAAGCTTGGTACCAAAACCGAAATCAAAAACATGAACAGTTTCAGGAATCTCGAAAAAGCGCTTGAGTATGAAACGGTTCGTCAGCGTGAAATATTAAGAGACGGTGGGAAGATCATACAGCAGACTTTCCTTTGGGATCCGGTAAATAACAGATCGGTGGCAATGCGGACAAAAGAGAATGCACATGATTACCGGTATTTCCCTGATCCGGATTTGATGCCCCTTGTTGTGGAGCAGCCGTGGGTTGAAAAGCTGAAAACAACTCTTCCGGAGCTTCCGGCACAGCGCCGTAATCGTTTTGCTGAAAGGTACAGTCTTACCTCTTATGCTGCCGGTGTACTTACATCAAGTATAGATTTGGCGGACTATTTTGAAGACGTAACAGCAATATGCAAAGATCCAAAAAATGCTTCAAATTGGATCATGGGAGATGTCATGCGGCTTTTGAATGAGAAAAAAGCCTCATCAGTTAAAGAACTGTCGATCACTGCTCAAAAACTTGGTGCATTGATCTGCCTTATACAGGATGGAAGCGTTTCGGCGAAAGCGGCAAAGAAGGTGTTTGATATCATGGAAAAAGAGGACAAGCAGCCTCTTACCATTATTGAGGAGCAGGGGCTTAAGCAGGTATCAGACAGTGGAGCTCTTGAAACGGTAGTTAAGCAGGTGCTTCAAAGTAATAAAGACGAAGTGGAGCGATATAAACAGGGCAATAAAAAGCTTGTCTCATTTTTCATGGGACAGGTTATGAAGGCTACTAAGGGAACCGCCAATCCCAAAGAGGTAGGTGCTATTCTGAAAAATTATCTGGAAAAGTAAGTATGATTGCAGTATATGTAATTGTCATCTTTATGGCCACATCTACAGTAAATGCATCTGAGCAGCTGTTCAGTAACGATTCACTGCAGATTGAAACGGTGTATCCTGACACACTAAAAGAGACTGCTGAGATTGGCGAAACTGCTGATCAGGGGAGTTTCGATTATGTGCAAAGAGATGTGGACCATAAGAGGCTGGTGTGGCATGGTATCGCAATGATGGTTTTTGTGGCCCTTATCATCTCTTCAGCTCAAAGTTGGAACCCCCGGTGAGTTTAGCTAAGTAACTCAGGGAGTTTCCGGAGCTGATTGAAAAAAAATCTGTATCGGGTGTGGAGAAAACAGCCCTCCCCTTTCTGGTCCCACAGTGTACGATATTTAGTTACAGGAGAGAGTATGAAATCTAAACAACAGAGCAAGCTCTTTGAGCAGTTCAAAGACCAGTGGAGTGAATGGGTAAATGGTTGTAATATTGTTGAAACTGAGCTGTACAAAAAATGGGAAGTTAAAAGGGGTTTACGTGATATAAGCGGCAAGGGTGTCATGGCAGGGCTTACCCGTATCGGTGAAGTTCACTCCTATGTGCTTGATGAAGGAGAAATGGTGCCGGTTCCGGGACGGCTAATCTACAGGGGTATAGATATTATCGATCTTGTCAATGGATTTCGCAAAGATGGTCGTTTCGGATTTGAAGAGACCTGCTATCTGCTGTTGTTTGGAAATCTTCCCGGTAGAGAACAGCTTAAGGAATTTGAATCGGTCCTTGGAGAGTTCAGGTCGCTTCCTCCTGGTTTTGTAAGGGATATGATAATGAAGTCCCCAAGCAAAGATATGATGAATGTTCTGGCCAGAACGGTACTCGCCTTATACAGCTATGATGATAAGGCTGATGATGTCTCTATTTCCAACGTGTTACGGCAAAGTCTGCAACTGATTGCCAATTTTCCACTGCTGGCCGTTTACGGATACCAGGCATATACCCATTACCACGGCAACCAGTCACTGATAATTCACCCTCCACTTCCGGAGCTTGGTACAGCAGAAAACATTCTCCACATGCTCAGGCCTGACAGCTGCTATACAAGGCTTGAGGCAGAGCTGCTTGATATGGCCCTGGTTCTTCATGCCGAACATGGCGGAGGTAACAACTCCTCATTTACCGCTCATGTAGTCACCTCTTCAGGGGCTGACACCTACTCGGTTGTTGCCGCTGCACTTGGTTCATTAAAGGGGCCAAAACACGGAGGGGCAAATGCAAAAGTGGTGCAGATGTTTGAATATATAAAGCAGGAGGTCACTGATTGGGAAGATGAGGAGCAGGTGTCCCTATGCCTTGACAAGATACTAAATAAAAAAGGGTTTGACAAGGCCGGATTGATCTACGGAGTTGGACATGCGGTCTATTCTGTATCCGACCCCAGAGCGGTGGTATTTAAGCAGTATGTGGAAGAGCTGGCAAAATCCAAAGGTCTGGAGAAGGAATTCGGGCTATATGATTTAGTGGAGAAGTTGGCACCTGAGGCTATATCCAGAGTGAGTAAAATTTATAAGGGTGTAAGTGCCAACGTGGACTTCTATTCGGGATTTGTGTACAGTATGCTTAACATTCCACAGGAACTCTACACACCCATTTTTGCTGTGGCAAGAATAGCAGGGTGGTGTGCGCACAGAATGGAGGAGCTGGTCAACAGAGGCAAAATCATTCGTCCGGCTTACAAGTGCACTGAACCGATGAGAAAGTATATTGATCTGGACAAAAGAGAAGGTGAAAAGAATCGGGTTGAAGAATTGATCAAAGCCGGCACCCAGGGTGAGCCAAAGAGAAATGACACCTTGTAAACCTATCCCTGCTTTTTGAACCCAAGTAAGACCACTGTTTTATCAATCGAAGAAATGATGAAAGAGTGGTCTTTTCCATAAACTTATACCTGTGGGAGGGCTCTGTGCTCACAAAAGCGGGTGAAAGAACAATTCAGAGTTCCGGCTCCTCAAGTCTGAAACAGACAGCTACAGAAGCATCACGGGTAAAGTTGTCAACCTTTGGTGGCGTCTTTACCCCTTCGGTTCTTACCATTCTCGGTGTGATAATGTTTATGAGAGCCGGATTTGTGATCGGGCATGCCGGTATCATCGGGGTTTTGCTGATTCTTGCCATTTCAAAACTTATCACCACCATTACCGGACTTTCAATCAGTGCCATTGCCACCAATACTGAAGTAAAGGCAGGAGGAGCGTACTATCTTATCTCCCGCACCATGGGGCCGGAGTTCGGGGGAACAATAGGCCTTACACTGTACATGGCACAGACTCTCTCTGTACCTTTTTATGTCCTTGGATTTACTGAAGCTCTTGTTTTTACAACCAATAGTATCACCTTTATCCCCTCGGCAGAGCCTCTTTTTGGATACATTGCATTTACTACTCTTATTGCTCTGTTTATAGTAGCTTTCAGGGGAGCCGGTTCGGCAACCAAGGTGCAGTATGTGATTATGGTTATTTTAGCTCTGTCGATACTGGCCTTTTTGGGCGGAGCCGCTCTGAACTTTGATCCCGATCTTTTTGAAACAAATTTGAAACCCTTTCAACCAAACCAGCTCTCTTTCTGGGCACTCTTTGCAATTTACTTTCCATGTGCTACCGGAATAATGGCTGGTGTCAATATGTCCGGTGATCTCAAAAATCCCTCTAAATCCATCCCGCTGGGAACACTGGGAGCCATAGCTGCAGGGCTTCTGATCTACGCAGCACAGATTATTCTGGTTGGTGGTGCTGTTACACAAAAGGAGCTGATTGAATCACCCTATCACAGTCTGATCAGAGTTGCACCACTGTTTACCGGAGTGTTGGTGGTGCTGGGTGTTTTCTGTGCAACGCTATCCTCTGGGATAGGCTCTTTTCTCGGAGCTCCGCGAGTGCTTCAATCTCTTGGTAGTGATAAGATCCTGAAGCCGGCAAATCTCTTTGCAGTAGTGAGCAAAACAGGCGAACCAAGAAGAGCACTGTATTTGACGTTTGCAATAAGTGCCGTGGTTATCTACTTTGCCAGAAATGGTGGTGATGGAGGGGCTTTTAATATGGTGGCATCGCTGGTTACCATGCTTTTCCTGTGGACCTATGGTATAACCAACCTTGCAGCCTTTACAGAATCTTTTTCCAGAAACCCATCCTTCAGGCCACGATTCAAGTTTTTCCACTGGTTTCCCGCACTGGTAGGTGCATTTGCCTGCTTTGGTGTCTCATTTCTGGTTGATGCTCCGGTTGCACTGATGTCCACTGTTCTGGTTTTCGGGATATTCTTGTATGTAAGAAGAGTTATACTGGAGGCCTCCTTTGGTGATGCCAGACGGGGGTTTTACTACACCCGCACCAGAGATCATCTGTTAACTCTGGCTCAGCTTCCCGTTCACTCCAAAAACTGGCGTCCGACAATAGTCGTCCTTTCCGGAAACCCCAACCACCGCCTTACACTGGTGAAATATGCCAACTGGCTCAGCAGTGGAAGAGGTATTGTAACAATGGCAGTGTTGAAACAGGGGTCGCTGGAAAGAATGATCCCTGAGAGAAACAAGGCACTCGAAGAACTTAGTGGGTTTATAAAGAGTAATAAAATAGAGGCTTTTCCGGAAGTGGTCATAACACCTGATTTTGACCAGGGGCTCGATATTTTCCTTCAATCAACATCAATAGGCCCAATAAAGCCAAACCTGGCTCTGTTTGGTTGGTCGGGTGATACGGTACGGACAACAAAGTTCATTCGTTCGCTGAAAACAGCAACACTTCTGAACATGAGCGTGGTTTTGGTTCATGACAACGGGATAGCACAAACACATCGGGGACGTATCGATATTTGGTGGAGGGGGGAGAGAAACGGGTCGCTTATGATTATCCTGGCTCATCTGCTCTCATTAAATCCACAGTGGTCAGGAGTTCGCATAAGGGTTCTGCGTGTTGTGGAGGATGATACAAAAGAGCAGGCAGCTCAAGCTGAGATGAGAAAACTAATAGATTCAGCAAGGCTTGATGCAGATGTAACGGTTGTATCTTCAGGCAAACCGTTCCCGGAGTTGCTATACTCCTATTCACATGATGCAACGGTTGTGCTAATGGGATTCAATTTACCAACACAGGAGTATGCGCAAGAGTTTCAGCACTCTTATGGGGCGATGCTAAGAAATTTACCCACCACACTGATAGTTTTTTCCACGGGTGATGCGGATCTGCTAAGTTAGAGCCTGTCCCAAAAAGCCTGATTTCAAAAAGAGCAATAATTTTTTGAGATCGACAACAGAAACATCTGCCTCCAAAAGCCACTTTGCAGCCATCCAACAGGTGCTTAAGGACGCAAATGTCACAAAAATACCTAATGTAACCTGATTGGAGTCTACTACTCCTCAATGATTTTAAAGACCCAAGCATTAAGCTGCCTGTTTTTATCAGATCATCAACTTGATTCTGTTTATTTTCCAAAGCCTTGCGTGCAATTACCCATACATTG
>SKJJ01000087.1 GCA_007115975.1 Chitinispirillum sp. | reverse complement strand
TCAAACAATACCGATCAGTTTCTGCCAATTACCATCGATGCCGATTCTCTCATACATTTTCATATCTCTCTTACTGCCGATGGACTTACCGGTGATGGAGTTGTGTATGATACGCTGATAATCGAAACCAGCGACCCTCTCATTCCGTTTGATTCGATTCCGATCAGTCTTGAACACAATGATCTGCCACAAATTCTGCAGGTAAACGTTCAGTTTGACCCGGACTCCCCCTATATTCCCGCTCTTCCAAAAAGAGCATCATCATCGCACTACACCTTTCCTCCGCATGCCCACATAAATATCAACTTTTCTGAACCAATAGATTCGGCATCAGCAAGAGGTGGTATTTCTCTCTATAGCTATTACGATTTTTCTCAAACAGGTATAATCGAGGATGACAATGTAACTCACAGCTGGAATGATGATTATACCAGTGTGCAGATCAGCGCTCAGTATTCCGCGCCCAGTCCGCATTTTGATCTCATGCCGCCTCCCGGCATTTTTATTCCAACAGATTCACTGATTCTTGTATTAACCAGCAGCGTTACTGACCGGGCCAACACTCCAAGCGGTCCCAATAACCTGGATGTTCAAAGGATCAGCAGAAGAGATTCCGGCAGTGATACAACACTCCATTTCAGTGTTGACAGTATACCTTTCACGGTAGCATCGGTCTCTCCGGCACCAAATAGTTCAGGGCAGGAGAATGTCCCGGCAATTCGTGTCAAATTTTCCATACCCGTCGATCCATCTACACTCGACACTTCTCTTGCGAATAACCAGACACTTCACGTCACATCCTCTTTGGGCGGTAATGAGCAGATCACTTTTGATTCGATCAGCGTATCGTCAACCACCATGACCGCTTATCCGTCAAAGCGGCTGTTCTATGGTGATGTTGTAACATGCAGGCTCATCAGCTCCCAAATAAGGGATTTTCTAGGGTTTCCCCCAGCAAACACCATCGATGGAATACCGGGAGCCCTCTTTGATGCCGATTCAGACAAAGATGATGTGATCTGGAGTTTTACAATAAAAAACAACAGCGTCGTCTCTGTCTCTCCACAAGAGGGTGCAACCGTGGAGGATGTCAGCCCTGAAATAACTGTTACATTTGAATACCCCCTTTTCAGCGGTACTTTCGACACCGATACATCAACCGAAAATCTGAGCATAGAGGTTGTATCCCGGTACGGAGGTTCAGAGCAGAGCGCCTTCCAAGACATACGGTTTTCAAGTGACAGTACCCGGGTGATAATCACACCAACATTCAACTTTTTCAGCTATGACAGTGTACTATGTAGATTCAAGGGATTTACCACCACTTTTGATTACTCCAGTGATCTCAATCTCCCTCAAAAGGGGAGTACAAAAGAGGAGTACGAATGGTACTTTTATACTGGTGAAACCGGGTTTTATACCTTTCCCAACCCTTTCAGACCATCAAGAAACCCCAGACACTGCCCCTCACCGGCAGAATGCGGGATATGGTTTAAAAATCTCCACACTATCGATCCGGACGTAGTGGAGCTACGAATACGAATCTTCACCATGAAAGCCCTGCCTGTCTATGACACCAAGGCCGCTGGAGTGCGAGTGTTTTTCCAGCCAGAAAGTGCAGTCCACCGGCCTATATGGCTGTGGAATACAAGAAATCAGGCTGGAGCAGAGGTGGCATCGGGAGTCTATTTTTATGTTATCTATGATATCAATGACAGGGCGCTTAAACGGGGCAAATTAATGATCGTTCGCTAAGGCAAAACCATACTGTGGTTACTTTTTACAAATCGGTCGTATAAAACAATCGATCCCGCTACTGCAACGTTCAGGGAGTGTTCACCCCTGAGCTTAACCAGTTTATGACACTGTTCTTTCGCTTTTCGTGATAATCCGTGATCCTCAGCACCAAGCAGATAAATTGCCCGTTGCGGGTGCCTGAAGTCCTCGATATACACTGCTGAATCCATCATCTCAACCCCCACAAGAACACATGAAAAGGGGAGGTTGTCATAGAAATGATCAAAATCCCTGTATGAATAGGTGGGCACTGAGCGCCACGTCTTCTGTGTGTCAGATCTGCTCTTTTTAAACTTTTTGTTTATCAGAAAAACAAAGTCTGCACCCAGAATCCTTGCGGTACGGTAAAGTGTGCCGTAATTTGTCCAGGTTTTGGGACACTCTATGCCCACACCAAAATACCCGTCTATATTCAGATCTTTTTTACTCATAATCCACCTCTGTTTTTTTGATGCCCCGCATTTCAATGCAGGTTCCCTCGCCAGATGATTCTATGAAAAAAACTTCCGGTAGTCACCAGTCAAAATAAGAAAAGGGCACCAAAAAAACGATGCCCTTCATAGTTTGATTTTCAGTAGGGGGGGTACTGTTAGTTCACAAAAGCAAAGCGATCCCTGAACAGCTCTGCTCCCAATCCGTCCCTTACTACCATAACGTAGCTTCCCACCGGAAGTCTCAGAGAACCGATATTCTGACGGCCGCTTCGTATAAAACCATTGTGCAG
>SKJJ01000100.1 GCA_007115975.1 Chitinispirillum sp. | reverse complement strand
TGTGGTAGGCATCTTTCAGTTGTACCATTGCGTTACCTCCAATTGGATATTCTCATATAAGAATTCGATTGTCCGGGCGGAGAAAGTAACACTAAAATACCGTTTCAGGAGATTGGCTCAAAGGCTCTATGTGACCAAAAATTGTTACCAATAGGTTCGATTACATTCCAACCCTTTAACCGAAATCCCCCTGATGTGGAGCATTCCTGTTCCCGGGTAAAGATATCTTCCCTGCAGTTCCAATCTACCTGACATTAACTTTTTTTACAGTTCTGCTCTCATGTCCATGAGATTCTATAATGATAGAGGATGAAGCAGGGATGGTACCTGAGGAGTGGTGTATTAATTTTCTGCCATTGAGTGTAAAGCCGGTGCTGGTTTGATCTCTATCGACAACCCGTCCACTTGTTTTAGGATGTTTCAAAACAGATGATGCCGTTCCGAGATAGAAAGTTAGGGTAAACGTTACATTTTCACCCAGATCTATTTGATGTGACCGACCAGAATAGCCGTCTTTGGAGACGGCTATTGTATAGCTGCCTGTTGCCAAACCGGAAAATGTAGCAGACCCATCCGAATCGGTGAATTTAGTACCCGGGTCGTCCTGAAAATCATCCGCTTGGACAAGAACGGTCGCACCTTCAATAGCGGAACTGTCACCGGCATTGCGCACGACTAATACAATCATTCCTGCAGAGGTATTTAGAGTGGGTGTGAGGGAAAAATCGGCAGTACTGTTTTGATTATTTGAAAGATCTGTGCTTATTGTTTGCGACTGATATCCTGCACAGTTAACAGCAACAATGTAAAATCCCGCTTCGAGTTCTGCAAAAGAGTATTCCCCAGTTTCATCTGTAAAAACGCTGTCGATTTTTTCAAAAAAGTTCACACCGTCATCACTTGTAGCAAACCTGATTGTAAGTACAACATTGGCTTCTGCTACGGGGCTACCGGTTTGAGCATTTGTAATGGTTTCAGCTAATAGAGGAACTTTGGGCAAAGACAAAACAGAAGATGCTCAGCAGACAGAGAGTCGATTTAGTAACTGTTTTTAACATATACAACCCCGCTTTTATAGGTTTTCATCTATTATTCTAACAAAAACACAGGCAATTTTGCAAGCAGAAAAGCAAAAAGTCTCTTCCGTTTACCACTGAAACTCTCAACCGTTGTTCCTGATGTCAAACGAAGGATAGAATACCTTTCACTCAGTGCTTCGATAGTTGCAGCGGGTGCTATATAAATTGATTTACCTTCCCAGCCACGGGGAACAGGTATATGACATCGGATTCCCAGGGTCGGAGATTCCCGGGGTCGGACCAGAATTGGGCAGCGTAATTGCCGAAATTGAGCTGCAATGGACAATTTTTTCGGTTTTTTACCAAATTCCCGGTCCTTAGAGCCCGATGGGGATGCTTCTCAACTAGCTCTAAGGATTTAAAATGGTGCATCTCCCAAAACCCATCGATAAAGGTTCGAAACACGACTCTCTTTGGATGCAAGATAGGGCGTCCCAGGTTCCTTCACCAGACTCATAACTTTTCCCTCATCTGTTGTGCAGTTCGCAGCGATTCTTTCATTAAGTCGCTCGTGGACAGAACGTACGAACTCAGAGCTTCCAACAGCAACGCTGGATGTCCAGCAGTCGTCCCGTTTCAAACCACCATCACTTAACTGTTCATCAATCATCCGGCGATGTATCCTCTGAAGGTCTTCTGGATTTTCTGCACCCACCAGCCGCGCTAAGATGTCCGAATCGACAAGACGATACCGTTGCCGAGTCCCCTGAATTTCGCAATATCCTCCCCATGCCCATTCCCTGGGGTGATTTACTGCACCGGCCCGCACCATATTAAGGTCGATATAGCACAGGCATTTGAGCAGGTGAGTTCCTGTTTCAACTGCAGTTGCATGATACCTGTCCGACCAGAAAGCCCCCACCCTTTTGTTAACAAAATTGTAGCGCTGAGCAGTCTGGCCTTCGGTAAGCTGCATGCTCGGAGCAATCACAGACTCTTTGTCGCCATCAAACGCAAGCAGATGAATATGATTGTCGGTTATAGTATAATCCAGAACCGTCAACCCATACCTCTTCTTCGATTCCATAAGCCATTTCTTCCATGCCTGCTTTTGCGGAGAGTGCTGCAGCAAAAATCGCCGATCATGGCACCGGTGAGTTATATGCCAAATCAAGCCGGGAAGATAAGTTCTGTTAGCCCTCGGCATAAGCAGATCCCTTCCTTGTGTGGTGAGATGTGTTTGAGTGCCCGAAATAACCTTGAACCTGCAATGCATACGAAAAGAAGAAAATAATAGAATTATTTCCAGCGATGAGCTGAAAAGTTATGAGAAAACTTTATTCTTAGAACGCGATAAAGTGGGTAGTCATCGAGCTCTAAGGAGCTAGAAACAGATAAAAATTACGAAAAATTGGTGATTGGAGGCAGAAAACAGCATTTGAGCTGGTCCGACCCCATCTGTTTTCCCGAACCTCACACTATTCGACAATTTTTCGAGATCCCGATCAGTTCCCGATTTCGAAAGTGAGCAGAAAAGGAAAAATCGATAAACTTTTCTTGACTTTCCCCCTACAGGAGGGTGTTATCTTTAAATATGCAGTTTTGCCGACTTTATACAAACGGAGAAAAGATGCTTAAAATCGGGGATTTCTCGCGACTTGGGAAAATTACATTGAAAACGTTACGGTATTATGATGAAATCGGGTTGCTTTCTCCTGATCATGTCAATACCCAAAACGGGTACCGGTACTATTCGCCCGATAAACTTGGTGTTGTTGGGCAAATTCAGGAGCTAAAAAATGCCGGGCTCTTTCTGGATGATATCCGCCGTGTTCTCGGGGGGGATTTTTCAACCGGGCAGCTACTGGAACTTTACAGTCAGCGCAGAGATGATCTTGAAGAGGAAATAACCTCAAAAAAGAATACACTCCGGAAACTGGATCTGATGATTGAAATGGTACAAAAGCAAAGAGCTGCCGAAACGGCTGTTCTTAAAAGTCTTCCTGAAGTAATTGTCGCATCGATGCGCACGACTATCCCCGATTACAACGCTCTTTTCAAAGTAGTGCCTCCCATGGGTGTCATCATGCAAAAGCAGGGAGCAGTGTGCAGGGAACCAGCATATTGTTTCATGATTTTCCACGACGGGGAATATCGTGAGAATAATATCGACATAGAGATATGCGAAGCAGTAACAGATTACTGCACTGATGGAGATGGGATAACATATAAAAAAACATCAGCTGTTCCCAAAGCTGCTTCCATCTTACATCACGGACCCTACCACACACTATCCAAAAGCTATGCTGCTGTTTACAACTGGATGGATAAAAACGGGTATCTACCAGTCGATAACCCCCGTGAGTCTTACATAGATGGGATCTGGAACAGAGAAGACCCGCAGGATTGGCTTACGGAAATACAGGTGCCAGTTAAAAGCAGCTTTTGAAGTTCTTCTTTGCCATCACTTTTCAGCGCACTTTGTGCCATTGCCAGTTTAATTATGTGTAAAATTTTAAATTATTGACAACCCCAAAAGGAGACTTTAACATGACAGAAGGTACAGATCTTATATCCAAATGTGAATCGTACCTAAAAACACTATGTGTGGATATAGCGCAAAGATCTGTTGGGAGTGAAGGTAATCGGGAGGCAACACGCTTTTTTAACGCCGAACTCAAGGCCAACGGATGGAAAACAGTAATGCCTGAATTTGATGCAATGGATTGGATTGACGGAGATGCATCTCTTAAATCAGATGACAGCAGTTTTGATGTCCTGGTAAGCCCTTATTCACTGGGTTGTAATGCAGAGGCCAAACTTGTAGCGTCAAACACCATTGAAAAACTGCAATCAACAGACTGTACGGGAAAATTTCTTTTCCTTTATGGTGACATTGCAAAAGAGCAGCTTATGCCAAAGAACTTTGTTTTTTACAATCCAGAGGAACACCAGAGAATTATCGCTCTGCTTGAGGAGAAAAAGCCTCTGGCAATAATCTCAGCGACATCGCGAAACGCAGCTCTGGCCGGAGGAGTGTATCCATTTCCACTCATCGAAGATGGAGATTTTGACATCCCATCCATTTACATGACACAAGAAGAGGGAGAAAAACTCAAAGCTTATGAGAATAAAATTCTGATACTTCAATCCAAATCAGAACGCATAGCCGCCAAAGGCTATAATGTAGTGGGAAGCAAGGGGGTTGAGAATTCAGACCGAATTGTAATCACGGCCCATATCGATGCCAAAAAGTACACTCCCGGAGCTATAGACAATGGTACCGGAGTAGCCATGATGCTTCTTATATCCGAATTGCTCAAAGATTACAATGGCACCAAAGAAATTGAGATCGTTGCACTCAATGGTGAGGATTATTATGCAGTTCCGGGTCAGATGAATTACATATCTCAAAACCAGGGCAAGTTTGAAACAATACTGCTCAATGTAAACATTGACGGAGCCGGGTACCATTCCGGAGAATCAACGTTCTCACTTTTTGGCTTACCAAGTGATTTACACCAGAAAGCGTTAAAGACTATCGACGAATCTCCTGGAATTGTAGAAGGTATTCAGTGGCCTCAGGGGGACCACAGCATCTTTGTTCAGTATGGCAGACCGGCAATTGCTGTATCATCAAAATGGTTTATTGAAAACATTGACACGCAGGATATAACACATACCCATCGTGATAACCTCGATATCGTTGAGTGCAATAAAGTAGTTGAAACCGCGCAGGCACTAAGCGCATTGATCCTGGCGATAGGCTAAGACAGCAGATATAGGTAATAGGTCGTTTCCGGTAATGCCGAAACGACCCTCTCCATTTGCACCTAAATTTTACTTTCAACCAGTTCATGAATTTTATTGAAGACAGAATGGTTGTAATCTTCCCTTATAGTCAACTCAAGCACATCGTAAAGCTTTTCAAGCTGAGAGCAGATCTGTTCAAGCTTTTCATCATTATTTACCAAAAGGTACATCCTGCTTTTTTCCCCATCCCCAATGTCTCCACAAAGAATCCCCTCAAGGTTAAAGTCCCTTCTGGAGAACAGGCCTGTAATATGGGACATAACTCCCGGGTGATTATTAACAAGCAGTTCTATTATAATATTGGCATTTGAATTCATCTCATCCTCCGATCATTTCAACGTTGGAAGCATTAGGCGGAACCATTGGCAGTACGTTATGACTGTGCTCAATGGCAATATTTATAAAAGCTGGTCCCTTCAAAGACATCGCCTGTGGTAACGTCAACAGAAGACCATCTACAGAATCAACATCAAAGCCTCCTATTCTGAAGCCCTTGACAATGGTTGTAAAATCAGGACTCATTAGAAATTGTGATGCCATGTAATTCTTTGCGTAAAAAAGTTCCTGCTGCTGACGAACAAGACCCAGATGCCCATTATTGAAAAGAACAACTTTTACGTTGAGATTGTGCTCGGCCAATGTTGCCAGTTCCTGAATATTCATCAATAGGGACCCGTCACCAGTAAAACAAATTATCTGCTTATCTGGGTTGGCAAACGCAGCCCCCAGTGCAGCTGGAAGTCCAAAACCCATTGTACCCAGACCACCGGAAGTGAGCAGTGATCGGGGATGCTTGAAGGGATAGCCCTGCGCAACCCACATCTGATGCTGCCCAACATCGGTAGTGATTATTGCATCAGAATTTGCATTTGCTGCAATTTCTCTGATGATTTCAAGGGGATGAAGACCATCGGCTGAGGATGTCAAAAGCGGAGAATTGCTCTTCTCCATTTTAACAGCTCTCATCCACTCTTCACGACTCTGCTCCTCAACAGCTTGACAAAGTTTCGGAAGTATAGTGCCGATGTCACCCCTTATTGCTATCTGAGACTTTCTGAGCTTGCCTATTTCCGACTTGTCTACATCAATATGAATAACCTCCGCATCAGGACAAAACTTACTGAGCTTTCCCGTCGCTCTGTCATCAAAACGCACTCCAAGTGCAATCAAGAGATCGCTTTGGTGAAGGAGATGATTAGTGTATGCTGCACCATGCATCCCCAGCATCCCAAGATACAAGGGGTGGTCATTTGGAACAGTCCCAAGCCCCATAAGTGTTACCGCCACCGGAACTGACGTTTTCTCTGCCAGCCTGATGAGCCAATCGGATGTATCGGAGTGAATAACTCCCCCACCTGCATAGATCACCGGTCGTTTGGCTTGTGCAATCATTAATGCCGCTTTTTTAATCATCTCATCATCTGCATTGTCCGGATCTGCCTTCACACCGGGCTCTGGCCAGGAGTCAATCTCCACCATCTGCATCTGAACATCTTTTGGAACATCTATCAGAACCGGCCCCGGTCTGCCGGATGCTGCAATTCTGAAGGCTTCAGGGATTATGCTCATGAGCTCAGGGGCAGATTTCACAAGAAAATTATGCTTTGTAATCGGAAGGCTCATTCCGTATGTGTCAACTTCCTGGAAGGCATCTGTACCGATAAGAGAATGAGACACTTGCCCGGTTATGGCAACGATGGGAATGGAATCCAGATGCGCATCAGCAATCGCAGTGATAAGATTCGTTGCCCCGGGTCCGCTTGTTGCAAAACATACCGCGGTTTTGCCTGTAGAGCGACTTATCCCCTGGGCAAGAAATCCACCAGCCTGTTCATGCCTCACCAGGATGTGTTTGATCTGCTTGCTCTTATAAAGAGCATCGTAAAGCGGCAGATTCGATCCTCCGGGAATTCCGGCCACCAAATCTATCCCCTGACGCTCAAGCAGATGTATTATGATCTCTGCTCCGGATAACTTCATAAATCCTCCTCTAAATGTGTATATAAAACGAAAAAAGCCCCTGCGGTTTTCACCGCAGGGGCCTGGCAATCAAATTTCTATAAGTCCCCTACGGCATTATACGTTGCTCCACCACAATCAGATCACTTACCACAGCGACCAAAGTGTACACTTTGTCGTTGGAGTTCAAAGTTGTGAAATCATAACCGCTAAGCATGAGACCATTCCTTCTATTTGGATAAAAAATCATCTACTACAATCACAGATTGATTCCAATATACTTTAACCAATCAGTTTTCGACAACAAAAATCTGATTATTGATAGCTTTGCACAATTTTGGTCACCTACTCCCTTCCCCAAGTCACAGTACCGGTTACAGATCTGGAACGGTGGGAATCGGACCAGAAAAGTACACTATTATTCATGCAGGCACAGAATTTTTACCACTCTAAAAAGGACACCTTACAAGCAACAGAAAAGAACGTAAGGCAAAATCCCTGCCTGAGCACCACTGCATTGAAAAACAGGAAAGTGTTCAACTTCCTGCGAACCACACTCCGCTCCAACTCACCGAATACATCATCAATAATAAGACCGCAAAGACATTGATTTTTGCTATAGTATACCAAGGCCTATGGGACTTGCACATTTCAGACAGTAACTGCCGATTTACCCGATAATGCCTCAACAGCAGATAAAACATCCCGGAATGGATAGTTCTCCAGCATCGCGAAACTCCCCAGTTTCTTTGCTTTGATTTTGGTAAACAAGGGAGAAGATATTCCACACAGGAATTTTGCGGTCATCACCGGAGTCGCTTTTTGACCAGCAGTATCAGTAAATTCCTCTGTAAGTTTTTCAATAGAGTAAGATGATAAGGGCCGTTGTTCTGAAGCAACTTCCATCCTGAGTGGCCCCACTATACAAACAGAACAGTGTCCGCATGATTGTGATGCTGTATTTTCACCAAAATACCGTGAAAGACCTGATGAAAGACAGGTGTTTCTTTCGAAAAAACCGACCATCTCAGAAATCCTCTTTATCTGATGGCTTTGGTTTTGGTCAAATATCCCATACAGGTTATCAGCTACTGAATCACTATCGAAATCATTGGTACTTACCCGGTACACATCTACCGCCTGCTTTACCGATAACTCGATCAACCCCTTGCTGTCGAGATACTCCAGTGCTGCTACTGCCCGTTTACGTTCATAACCATACGTCTCAACAAATAAAAACAAATCGATGGCATTCCATGTTTTTTTGGGAACAGAGTACTCCAATAATCTGCGAAGAAATTGTGCCCTCTCACCAGAAAAGCCGGATACAATTTCATCATCACTGAGCACTGTTTTAAACTGATACTCACTGAAATAGGTGTATAACGAAGTAATTATGCCCTCCATTTCCAGATATACCAAAGCAGTTTTAAGAGGCAGTTGCCGTATATTGGTTTTATTTGATAATGAAACCAGCTTGACTTCCCACAACGATCCCGCCGCCTTTATTTCGTCCAGAAGAACTCTCAGACCACTTTTTTCCGGAGTATCACCATAGATAAAATTCTCCAGCGTTACGATACTACACCTGTTTGCAAGAAGAGTGCAGGAAGCATCCAGATCATCACGACCAGCTCTTCCAATCTCCTGGCTGTAACCCTCAATGGACTTGGGCAAATCAAAATGAATAACAGAGCGTATGTCACTTTTATCTATTCCCATACCAAAGGCAATGGTCGCAACAACACACTCAATATTGCTGTCCATAAATCTGTTCTGGATCTGCTCCCTGTGCCCATTTTCCATTCCTGCATGATACGCATGCGCCTCAATTCCAGCCTTTTTCAACTCTTCAGCAACCATTTCAGCACTCTTCTGCAATGTTACATAAATGATGGCAGGAAACTGCTCTTCACCCGTTTTCAATCTCCTGACAAGAGTGGTTATCCTCTCCTCTTCCTTTACAGGACAAACATTTATATGAAGATTTTTACGGTAAAAACCGGTACGAATCACATTTTGAGGTGCTATAGCAAATTTTGCCCGTATATCATCCCCCACCTCCACCGTCGCAGTAGCAGTCAGTAGCAGAACCTGCTTTATCGAAAACTCCTTTTTGTACACGGGGATTCTGAGATACTCCGGCCGGAAATTGTGTCCCCACTCAGATATACAGTGTGCCTCATCAACAACGAGAAGTGAAACATTCATATTGCTCAGATGACTCCTGAAACGTTCATTACGAAACCGCTCAACCGAAATCATCAAAACCTTTAACTCCCCTCTCTGAGCTTTTGCCAAAACCTCGTGGTATTGTTCCCGGTTTAGCGTAGAATCCAGTGATGCTGCAGAAATGTTGTGTTTGTAAAGATATTTCAACTGATCTTTCATGAGAGAAAGCAGTGGAGATACTACGATCGTTATTCCGGGAAGCATGGTTGCAGGTAACTGGTAACAGAGAGATTTACCGGCTCCTGTAGGGAATATCGCAATTACCGACTCCCCTTTCGTCACTTTTTCGATTACCTGTAACTGCCCTTTCCTAAACCGTGAAAACCCAAAACGTGACCTAAGCTCTGAGTGTAAATTAGGTGAGCATTGTGTGTTCATTGTATCCTCCAGGACTATAAAAAAAGTTATTCTCCCTGATCCAACAATTGAATCAGAAATTCTGGCAGGAGATTAAAAAAACGGAATAATCAGACAGGGAAAGTAAACGTGATCAGATTGATGGAAGTCGGTTCATTGTGTAATATACAAATTGAAAGCTCTGTAGTGTACATTTTAATCGAGTAGGAGATGAGGATGAGTCGTTTAACTCAACCTCATCGACCTCTCACACCACCGTACATACCTGCTGGTATACGGCGGTTTCTTCAACTTTTAAACGCTGGTAGTTCTTTTCTA
>SKJJ01000232.1 GCA_007115975.1 Chitinispirillum sp. | reverse complement strand
GACCGCGCGGCCGATTGGGAGTGGTGGCGTTTCCCCTCCCCTCGGCGTCGCGGTCGGCCTCGGCCTCGCAATCGATCCCTTCCCAGCATTCACTTTCAAAGCAGCCATGCTATCCGGTTTTAGAAAAGTCGATCCCGATTCCGCTTCCGACCGCGCGGCCGATTAGGAGTGGTGGCGTTTCCCCTCCCCTTGGCGTCGCGGTCGGCCTCGGCCTCGCAATCGCTCCCTTCCCAGCATTCATTTTCAAAGCAGCCATGCTATCCGGTTTTAGAAAAGTCGATCCCGATTCCGCGGCCGACCGCGCGGCCGGTTGGGGAGCATGGTTGATCCCCAATCGACCGTTTATCAAGGAACAAGGATCAGTTTTCCCCTGTCTCCCGATGGCCGTGCAATCACCATATAGATTCCGGGGACAATACTGCTTTGGGGTTTCCATTCGCTTTGCCATTCGTGGTCTGAAACTCTTTGCGAGCGTAGTTGTTGGACAAGTTGTCCGTTTACGGTATAAACGGAGATTTCTGTTCTTGGTTCAAGCTTGGAGAAGACGATACGGTTTGATGCCTGGTCGCGGTTACTTATGGAGTAGGGGTTTGGTGAGATTATCACATTGCTCCCTGAAGGCACTTTTTCCTCACTTCCAATGTAATAGCTTGTCAGTCCGGCATCGGTAACCGCCCAGAGCAGTCCTTTGTTGTTATCAACGGCAACATGGGTAATGTTATCGGAAAGAAGGCCGTGATCCATTGTTACATACTGCTTTTCGACCTCAAAAAAGTAGCTAAAACGTTCCATATCGGCGATTGATTGGCTCACGGGGATTCTGTCCTTGTGATAGAACTGATATTTAAGGAGACCGTTTCCTTCCGTTGCGATCCACAGGGTGCTGTCATTTTGAACTGCAACAGAAGTTGGGGCGCCGATATCGTTATCAATGAGAAAGGGAGTGTTTACCGATGGGATAAATGCGTAGAGCCCGTTTGATCCGGCTATCCACATTATACCGCTGGTTGCAGCCTCAAGGTCAGCAATAACTCCTAAATTTGCGGACGGCCGGGTGATAGAGAGCTGAGCCTGGAGGGGATTGGTACCGTTGTATTCCATTATTTTAAGATGGTTGTTGTGATCAACAGTAAATATTCTGTTGCTGTTATCAGTCGCCATTTTTGTTATGCTGAGAGTCCAGTCGGAATGTCCGTTGGGAAAGAAACGTCTGAAACCGGCTTCCGTTGGGGTATCCGCATTTGAATCGGGGGACCGCCGGGGATCGTAACAGATTACTGCACCAAGTTCGTGGTCATAGGGTGAGAACCACATGTACCCGTTGTTATCAAAAGTTAATGCATCAACTTTGCCCCACACGGGAGGGCCGGCATCTTTTACGTACTCAAAAGTTTGGTTGTCAGCGGTTCCGACAACAAGCTGGCCAAGTCTGTTTTGTGAAAGTGAGATGTGCTTGATGTTTCCTCCCCACGAACCGGTCCAGATATCACCGGTTTGGTCTTCCATAAGGCCCTGCATGGATAGGTCACCGATATACCCAAATGCCGCGCCGTGGGTGTGGGCGTTATAGATTGTCCAGTTGCTTCCGTCAAAGCGTACCACACCGTTATTCCATGGCTGATATCCGTCAAGATAAACCAGTGAGGGGAGAAACCAGAGATCACCGTTTGATGTCAACAACATTTCGGAGATGTTTTTCAGCGGTATCCCTTCGATTATAACCTGTTGCACATCGGTAATACCATCCCAGCGGAAAAAGTAACGATTATCGGTACCGATCCACAGATTATCATTACTGTCAACATACCAGGCAATGATCTTTTCGTGAAGGCCAAAATTCAGTATTGGAGTATCGTTGCTGTAGGCAATACCGTCCTTTTCGACAATGTATTTAGAACCCCTGAAAGAAAATGTAAGGCCGCTGGAGGGGATAAGTTCTCCGTTTTCAACAAAAAAATCCACCACCGCGCTGCTGTCAGAGGAGAAATCTGTTCTCCATACGGTTCTGTCGTAAAAATTAGCCCGTTCGATATCGGCAGTAAGTACCGCAACACCCTCTTCACATCCAAGAATAAGGGAGTCGTTGAAGGAGGTGATTGTGTTCACTCTTGAATTGGAAAAATTTCCAATGTTCGCGGCATTCTTCAGAGCAGCCTCCTTTTGAGGATCAAAAACGCTGACACCCCTCTGTGAACCAACAATGATGTATGACTGATACTCGTAAAGGTCAACAATTCCCCAGCCAGCCCTGAAGTAACTGGAAAAAACCGAAAATACCCCGTTTTTGGTTCTTCGATAGAGATAGCCGTTGCGTGATCCGATCCAGAGATCCCCGTTGCGTGCCTCTACAACGGAGGTGAGATGGGGGTCGGGAAAGCGCCGGTGGTCGTTTAGCAGTTCACCGTGCCCTGTTACGGTGTTGTAAACAAAAAGCCCCCCCCCCGAGGCAACCCAGAGTGTGTCGCCGGTCTTTGCAAATCCGTTTACCGCAACCGTCGGGGCATAGTTGACAAATTGTTGAAACGGGTATACTGAAAAAGTCAGAACAAACAGTATCAGGGCAATTTTTTTCAATTGAGAACCTTTCGTATCGGTAAGTTTATTTTGCTGCCAATAAAAAAATAGATTATAACCGTATCTGTGTACCGGGTGTTTAAAAAATTAATGCAGTGCTGCGCGTGATGCCAAGTGGTTGGTAGAGGGCGCAGGTATCCCGCCAAGCACCTGTGCCCGGATCAAACCTTCGGCCCGGGGGTGAGATGAGCCGCCGGTTGCAGTTGTCTCTGATGAAGAGGGAGTAGAGGGTGGACTTGGATTATAAGAGCGATACCCACTGGTACAGCAATACCGTCAAATGCAGCCCCAGTAAGTACTTTCGTAATTCCAACGATACATTGACATAAATGCAGCACCATTTTTGTACCTGAAGCATGGTGGAGAGGGAGCAGGTTCTGTTGTCAAATATTCGTACGATTTAGTTGGTATCTATTTTTCTGTTGACTCTGCACCCCTATGGAGTTAGAATAATAGGGAAACAGCGGTGAAGCGTACACAGGAGAGCAGTTATGGGCCAGAGTAACATTACTGATAAGATGTATCACCGGTTATACCGTCTGATGAAGCGTGGTGTCGAACCGGTTTCTATTGCAGCAACACTGAATCTTCCCCTGAACACGGTGATAACTATTGTCTCCAGACTCAAAAATGGTGACAACACCTCTGCACAGCAATCTTCTGCAGCTGCTCAGAGTTATCTTGATATCTACTTTTTTCAGGAAACAAGGTACTCCAAGCTACAGATTGTGGGATCAATAACAGAGCCGCATTTAGAGAAGCTTGAGCAGGAGTTTGAGAAGGTTTTGAAGTCCAAGTTTAAAGTGGTTGCAATGGAGATGTGTGATGCGACTGAGCTTGATGAGGCGTGCAGCAAGGCAATCTTAGGTTTTTATAACCGAATGAAGGATATCGGTCATTTCACTGCGATTCTTGATCCCTCCAGCGATGTCGATTCATCGCTTCAGAAATGGGGCCTTGAGGAGACAGTTCCCATCTTTGGCACAACAAGTGCTTTCATAGATAGGGCTTTTTCTAAAATGCAGTCATTTTAAATATGACAAGGTCCTTTAATTTAATCGGCGCGGTTAATTAATTTAAATCCCATAGGGCTAAAACCTATCATTTTGGCGAATGTATCTCTTTTTAATGCTGGAGAGCAATTGTGGCATATCTGGGAATAGGCTATAACGGAACGGATCGTCTTTTCCTGCGTGACCAGGTGAATAAACATTTAAGCTGGCTCAAAGGAGACCGGCTTCCCAGGTTTTTTGGTGATGGTTTTATTGTTCTGTACGATTCCAATACTGCACGGGAATTTGCCAAAAAATGTCAGCTGGCAGCACGAAAAGATACCCTTGTAATATACCCCATGGATCACCCATACGACTAGAAGAGAACAGGCAGGCGATGCTTAATACTATAGAAACTATCGAGCAGGAGAAAATCCTTAAACTCCTCTCAAGGGCTCTGCCCTACTACCTTGAATCATGGCAGGATATCGATGGCAGAACAGGGCTTTTTGGCACGAGTGATCCGCGTAATTTCAACATGCGTTCTGTCGGCTCATCCTCACCCGTTATTGAGTACGTTATCCGGCCTCATCTCAACATTCTCTGCATTCTAAGCAGTTATCACTACCTTAACAAACAGAACATAATCCAGGACTATATCAGTCCCAAGGAACTGGAGGAGAAGCTGATAAACGGCCTCCGCTGGGCCTGTCAGACCCACCTTACCGGAAGCCGGGATGTTGATGCCTTTCTGGAGCGAAAACGGTGGGGGGAAAACTGGCGAAGTAGTCTGTGGGCTTCTATACTGGCCATAACCGCCGTTTTTGCAAAAGATCTGATCGACAGTAATCTTGAGGATAAAATAAAACTGATCGTTGCCTTTGAAGCGGACCGATTTATCGGTGTCAACCCGCCCAGCGGATGTGATATCGATACCAAGGTGGAAGAAAATGCCCAGGATATGATGATTGTGGCCTGGGCAATAAATCTCAATCCCCAACACCCCAATCTACAGAAGTGGCAAGAATCGCTCCGTCTATGGGCTGTCAATATCGCTTCCAGTATTCACGACAAGGCCGATCACAACGAATATTTCTCCGAGTCGATCGCAAAAGCCGTCTCTACAGAGAATCTCTTTCCCGATCTTACAGCCGAAAACCATGGCTTTTTTCACCCGGAGGTCCTCTCCTACGGCATATGGATCGTGCTCGCAACCGCTGCCTATACCCTTCATGGACGGGAGTACCCCTCCTTTCTTCACCGAAAAAGTCATCAGAAAACATTTGAAACCCTTCTTCGATTCTGTCTGCCATCGGGAATGATCTATGCCCCGGGAGGACACGATTTGCCGATGTTTATCCCACGACCTTTGGCACTTGCATGGGGACTGTGGAAAAATGATCCCCGGGCACTCCACCTTACCGGTAAACTCCTGAGCTGGATGGAGAGCACCCTGCTACCTGACCACGAAAACAGGGAAGAGGGACCGTGGGTTTTTGGGTTTAATCAGAATCACGAAGGATGGGAGCTGCTTTTCCAGACTCAGACAGGTGTTGAGCTTGCGCTGCTTGCAGCTCTGCCCTTTAATATGGAACAGCGTACCTTTTCGGCCGGTCAGGTTGAAAACGCCATTAATACCAGGCACATCTACCCCTATACGGAGGTCTGTTACAGAAGAAACGTGCGAACAACCAGAAGCATGGCATGGAAAGCCCTTGGTGATCACCCGCTTGCGGGCATCAATATCCATTCCAAACCCGAACTGGTTGCCCCGTTCAGAGCTGCACTGTTCGGCATCCCCTCGGTTTCCGATACGGTCAAATCATGGAAAGTACTCCATCACAAAGACCGCTTTCAGCGTGATGGCTTTGACACCAGCGGTAAAGTGTGCTATTTCAACACCGCAGGAAAAAACGTCATATCCCGTGAAATGAGAGTGCTTACCTGGGGAGATGAAGGGTTCATTGTTCTTGATCGTATTACTGCCCAATCGCATTTTCATGTCCACGAACAGTACCTCTCACCGGTATACCTGGTTAACGATTTCTGGACAGACAATAATCTTGAACTCAACACCGGTTCCCTGAAAGAGACCTTCAGCGCCTTTCAGAGAAAGTTCAGGGAAGTATCATGCCCCTCTTTTTGGGCTAGTATTGATAATCATCTGATGTTTCAGTTTGTTTGGAAAAGAACCAAAGGTCTTCACTATCTACCCGGCGGCGAAAAAAATGCCCCCCCTTACTGGAAAAATTGCAGGCTCGATATGCTGGGAATTCACGTTGAGCCACTTGAGGTAAAAGAGGGTACCGTCTTTTACGAAGTGGGCTTTTACATTGGAACGGGTAAGGGGCCGCGCCCGTTTAAATCTTCAGGAACCGCCCAGGAATATTTCAAAGGCCTTGTCATAATGGATGGGAAAAATACTGTGGGGTTGGATTAGGGGAATGAAGGGAGTTGTTAACTTCGTTTTGGAAATTTTGTTGCTATCGCTCTTCAAGTCCCGTAGCAACCAAATGCCTGTAACCCTCGTAGGGGCGGAATTTTTTAAGATTACATACATTTTTCTCAGGAAACAATTGCACCATGGGTGAAAAAAAGGATGTGGCGTTAATTACCGGGGTTAATGGATTTGTCGGGATACATCTTGCAAACTACCTCAAGAGCAGGGGCGTTGAGGTTTACGGAACAGATGTGCAGGAAGAACCACGGGTTGAAAATATTACCTACTGCAAAAGCAGGCTGCCACACACCGGCAATCTGGAAAAAATGCTGGAATCCGCCGGTATATCACGCATCTATCACCTGGCAGCCATCAGTTTTCTCCCTGATGCAGGGATCTCTCCACGCCAGACACTGGAAGTGAATCTTTTGGGGACGGTTGCGGTTCTGGATGCTGCGCTCAAAGTGTCTCCCAGTGCCAGAGTTCTTGTAACCGGCTCTTCAAAGGAGTATGACTTATCGGAGCTAAAAAAAGAGCCGGTAGATGAGACATCCCCCCTGGCGCCACGGGACTTCTATTCCCTGTCAAAAGTGACCTCGGAGCTCACCGGAAAACTGTACGCACAACAGTTCGGGCTCGATGTCCGTTTCACCCGCTCCTTTAACCATACCGGTCCGGGGCAGTCGCCAAAATTTGTCTGCTCCGACTGGGCAAGACAGGTCGCCTCTATCCACAAAGGACTTTGTGAACCGAAAATAGAGATCGGTAATACGGATCAGGCTATAGATTTCTGTGATGTAAGAGATGTCGTAAGGGCGTATTACTACATAATGGAAAAAGGTAAAAGTGGTGCTGTCTATAACGTCTGCTCGGGAAAGATAACACCATTAAAGGAAATTCTTGATTACCTGAAGAATATGACCAAAAAGAAAATTGAAATCGTTCAGTCGGTATCAAGAATGCGTACGGGCAGTCCAAACAGAAATATCACCGGTGACTACAGCAAACTCCACTTCCATACCGGATGGCGTCCGGAGATTGATCTGCACCAGACACTGGATGAGATCTATCGGTACTGGATCAACGAGTTGTGATGCCAAAGGCAGAGGAATGAGCTTTGCAGAAGTTGTCTTCAACTCCCCCCCCCCCAATTATACCTGAATCAAACGTCGTATTTACAAATGTTGTGAGTACTTGAATCACTCCATCCAATGGATTATAGGTGTGAGGGCTATAAACGCATAAAAAAACAGACATTTGAAAAACGATCAGATGCAGCTTGCTTACGGCAGAACAGAGTGCGCGCAATAGGAAAAGTTTTTATTGTCAATTAAAAACTTTCAGCCCGCAAGAGGTGAGAGTAAAACGCGGCGGGCGCCGAGAGAAAACTCATACCAGAATTGAACACCACATAGCGATAAAAAAATACCCTTTGAGGCACGTCACGCTACAGGGATAGACAGGCCTAATGACAGAATTGTATATTAATAAAAACTTCACATAACAGTAAATTCGAAATGGTCATGAACTCTCGCTTACTTACAAGTAACTTTTTCTGCCTGACGAAAATGTACCCTCTCGATGTACCATCGCACAACGACAATCCATCCAGATCAACTGAACCGATCACTGAACCGGATTCAGAACTACAGAACCCCCAAGAAAAACAGTTACAGAGGATAATGGCGTGAATGAACGACAGAAATATATGTTGGGTGAATTGGAACTGTTCCTGAAAGAAAAAATTAAATGTGCTGGGAAAGAGTACCGAAAGGACGATATCAAACCGGTCATTGATGTGCTGGAGTGTATGGCTGACATGCTCAGATACCGGCATAATTACGTTGATAAAACCATTTCTCTGGGTCGGTTTATCAACGGTACGATCTCCGTTGATTCAGGGGTTTTGACCTACAATGACGCCTCTCACAGTTCAATATCTATCCACCCAATGAAACCGGGTGATATTCAACCCCATCTTCTTGTCTATCTTCTGCTTCACTATCATGACCGGTATACCATTCTGGATACAATTAATGATTTTGTCAGAAAGTTGCAGCCGCAACTGTCCATTCTGGACTTTGAGAAGACTGGCACAGGGGTAACCAGATGTAAGACCAACACAAGGTTTGCTGCTAATGTGTTACGGAATCACGGACTGTTGAAAAATAGTACCAATGAACACTACAAAACATGGAAACTGTCAATAGCAGGGCTTGTGGTTGCTGCTGATCTTGTAATGATGAAAACTCCCCTGCCAATAACTAATATGCCCGGTTCAACCACACTGCATCATCAGATAAGGGAATCGTGGAAAGAGATACACTGTTATGAAAAATTTGTGTGCCGCCTTGAAACCATCTGCAACAAGGAGCTGGATATCTTTGAAAATTTCCGGGAAGTGTTGCTGTTTGCGTATAGCAGGCTTGACAAATACTGGGAAGTGATAAATTCCGGTAGAAACAAAAAGGAAGTTGCAGAGAGGTCAAGGGGGCTGATCATGGAAATTGAGAACTGTCAGGGTATCGAAAAATTCTATGAAGAGTTCTCAATTAAACTTAACATAGTAGATGTTTTAAAGAGAACTGCTACTGGTTTTTAGGGGAGCTGACCAGATAGATGATATCTGCGTTGTTCCTTCTGCAGCCCTCTGAAATAAGGGCATATGATGGGGGTTGGGCACATTTCAGTAGTTACAATTTGTCTTACGTTGAAAAGGCGGTCACAATGAAAACAATTGCAGTGGTTGGATCAAGAAACTTTACTGATTATGAACTGTTACAATCTGTTCTTGACCAGGAAAAACCTTCCGGAATAGTTTCCGGCGGCGCAATGGGAGCCGACACTCTTGCCAAAATGTACGCACAAAAAAAAGGTATAGGACTCCGGGAGTTCCTCCCGGACTACAAACGATACGGAAGAGGCGCTACGTTTGTGCGAAACAGACTTATTGTGGATGCCGCCGACAAGGTGATCGCCTTCTGGGATGGAAAATCAAAGGGAACACTGTTTACTATGAGATACGCTGAAAAAAAAGGGAGAGAAGTGCGGCTTGTGGAGTATAGCAAAGTATCCCACCCGGTCTGATGAATAAACTGTCTGGAAGCTTATGGAGGGAGCGGGTGACGGGTGTCGAAGAGATGGCGGGGAAACGACACTCAAACGTTCTGCCCTTAAGGTAACCCCATTCACTCTGTCTGAAAATTTGGGAAGCAATTGGGTCTCTGCGTCGGTGAATCAAAGGGTCGAGTGTCGGGTGTCGAGGGGTAGGAACGGGACCCTGCACCGGCACTGCCGTTGTGGTCTTGTTTCCAGGTCCAGTATTTCTCTATCAGGCAGATAAAAAGGTCTGCTGCCCCTGCGACTTCATCTATTTTAACCAGACAAACTTATGAGACCTGATAATGAACCACACAATCCTCAATGTTGATGACACCCGCCTCGAAGGCTGGGTTGACTCTTATTACGACATTAGCTTTCCCGATGATATGCCTTCACAGGTAATTCCTCCACTGGGGATGCCGGTCCTGAAATTTCATTATGGCTGCGGGGCTGAAGAGTTTTATCGCTCGCACAGCATCAAAGAGAAGGCCTTCTGCATTGGTCAAATTACCCAGCCGGTACTGCTTGAGCCACGAAAGGGAGTAAGTTTTATCGGTATAAATTTTTCGATCTGGGGAATGTACCGACTTTT
>SKJJ01000094.1 GCA_007115975.1 Chitinispirillum sp. | reverse complement strand
GAGGTGAAGGTGAGCAATGAAACGGGCACGCAGTGGAGTCATAATGACCCTCCTTTGTGTTAAGGTGAGAAATCGCCCTGCATAGAGGCGGATATAATCGACAAAGGGTGGATCCATTGTTTATTATACCCTGCGTGCCTTTTTAATTGCTATAGTGGGAGTGGAGTTTTTTGAGGGGTTAGGTGGTTTTACTGCCGAAGGCTTTGTTCAACACGAGCGGGATCACGTTCATTTCTATTTGGCGATTCGCTCCATTGTCTTTAAGCTCACCAAAGGTACTGCCCCTGACCTTGCACAAATGAACGCCAAAGTACGGGAAATGATTGCTGAAGCTCTCAAGAGTGATGGTGTAGAGGAGATCTTTAAGATGGGCCAGGGCGATACTACCGAAGTCGATATCTTTGATCCTGACTACATGGCAAAAATCGAAAAAATCAAGATGTCCAATACAAAGATCAAGCTGCTTCAACAGCTGTTGGCAAAGGCGCTCGAAGAGTTCAAGAAGGTAAACAAGCTTAAGGGTGTCGATTTTTCCAAACACTTCAAAGCGTTGGTGGAAAAGTACAATGAACGCCGTGAGCAGGATGTTCTCAGGAGTGAAGTGCGAGAAGAGTTCACCGATGAGATTATCGACCTGTATCATGCGATCAAAAAAGAGAAAGATTCATTTGCCGAGCTGGGTATAGACATTGAAGAAAAAGCCTTTTATGATATCCTCAAATCCCTTACTGTCAAGTACGATTTTAAATACCCCGAAGACAAACTCCTCGATCTTGCAAAAAAAAAGGTCAAAGTTGTAGTTGATGACAAAGCCTGGTACACCGACAGGAACCAGCGCAGCGACATAAAGGCGGAACTAAAGGTAGGGCTTATCATAGTACTTGCAGAGAATGGTTACCCGCCGGTTGACCGGGACGAGGTGTACAAGGAGATTTTTGAGCAGGCAGAGAATTTCAAGAAGTATCGGGGGTGATAGTGGTTGGAGTTTCGTACCCGGGTTTACCGGGGTTGACACTTTCAGGGGTGGGATTTATCCCATCCCATGAAGATACCTCACAATGTTAATTCCCCCCCCCCCCTTTTTTCCGCCGCCGGCAGGTATTCCATAAACGTCATCCAAAGTGTGCCCGCGGGACGCCTGCACTGAGCTCGTTGTCGAAGTGTACGACCGCATTGAAGGGATGGCGGGAAGATCCAGGGAGGTCCGCCGAGTCGGGAGCTGAAGCCAGGGGAATGCTTTCCCCTTCAAAAAAATCCTAAAGAATTGTTTTCCTATTTATAAGTCCCAAAACACCAAAATCTAAACAATCTTCATAGTTTTATGCGGGTTGAAACAGGAAAGCACATGTTTGTTTCCGCAGTCTGAAAGTGGGGGAGTATTATCCTTGCACTGCTCCGTTCTGCGTTCGCAGCGCGGGTAAAACGAACAGCCCAAACTCTGCAACCGTTTCTCCCGGTCATCCTGAATCGCTACCGGGTTCACCACTGCCCCTTTTCCTATGACAGGGACACTCTTTAAAAGCAGATGGGTGTAGGGGTGACGTGGTGAATTGAAGAGCTGCTCTTCACTGCCCATCTCCACTATTTTCCCAAGGTACATCACCGCCACCCTGTTTGCAACGTGGCGCACCACTGCAAGGTCGTGTGAGATAAAAAGCAGAGTTTGACTATACCTGTTTTTCAGGTCTTCAAGCAGGTTTATTATCTGGGCCTGAATCGAGACATCCAGTGCGCTGACCGGTTCATCCGCTACGATAAATTCAGGAGAGGTCGCAAGAGCACGGGCGATACTTATTCTCTGGCGCTGCCCGCCGGAAAATTCATGAGGATAACGGTTGAGATAACTTTTTGCTAACCCCACCTGATCCATCAGTTCAAGAACTCTTTTGGATCTCTGGTCCTTGGGGTAGTTATGGATGTAGAGCGGTTCATCGAGAATTGATTTCACACTCATCCTCGGACTCAGTGAACTGTATGGATCCTGGAAAATGATCTGTATGTACTGCCGCAGCCTTTTCTTCTCACTTGTATTGAGTTGATTCCATGCAACAGGATTGTCTTTCCAGGGGCCCATTGCCAGCGACATAGTACCAGCGGTTGCATCGATAAGTCCCATGATTGCCTGAGCAGTAGTGGATTTCCCGCAGCCGGATTCGCCGACAAGCGCAAACACCTCTCCCTTGTTGATTGAAAAGGAGATATCGTCCACAGCCTTCACATATCCGGAAACTTTTCCAAATATACCGCTTTTAACGGGAAAGTGAATTTTAAGTTTTTCCACTGCAACAGAGGTGATGGCATTTTCGCTATTCATAAAGATGACACCTCACCGAGTGACCTGGTTTGACTTCACAGAGCAGGGGATGATCAGATTTACATCGTTGAAAAGCCCTGCTACACCGGGGGTGAAACGGACAGCCCGGGGGAGTGTCCTGTGGGGCAGGAACATCACCGGGGATAACGGTAAGCCGTTTCTTTTTATTATCAAGAGTGGGAATGGTTTCGAGCAAACTGCTGGTGTAGGGGTGAAGAGGGGAGTCAAAGAGATTATCGGTAGGTGCATACTCCATAACTTCCCCAGCATACATAACCATCACTTCATGTGCCATATTGGAGACGATTCCCATATTATGGGTAATCAGCATCATGCTCATTTCACGTGTTTGCTGAAGGTGTTTGAGCAACTCCAGCAGTTTTGCCTGCACCGTAACATCGAGTGCCGTAGTGGGTTCATCGGCAATAAGCAGTTTTGGGTCACACGCAAGAGCCATGGCAATCATTACCCTTTGTCGCATTCCGCCGCTGAGCTGGTGAGGGTAACTGTTCAGTACTCTGTGGGGATCCGGTATTCCGACTTCCAGAAGAATTTGCTCCATTGAAGATGCGGCTTCTGGATTGGTCATACCCCGGTGAAGATCAAAAACCTCTTTTATCTGAAAACCGCAGGTAAATACCGGATTCAGTGAGGTCATGGGGTCCTGAAAAATCATAGAAATTCTGTTGCCGCGAATCTTCTGCATCTGTTTTTCCGCAATGCTGAGAAGATCTGTACCGTCAAACTCAACTCTGCCGGATTCGATTTTTCCCGGCGGCGAGGGAACAAGCCGCATAAGTGACAAAGCCGTTACACTTTTACCACAACCGGATTCACCAACAATACCAAGGGTTTTCTTGTGACCGATATTGAATGATACACCTCTGACCACCTGAGCATAATTGTTATGCTCCCTGAAAGAGACGCGCAGATTGTTACATAGTATGCAGGTGTCCAAGGTTACTCCAAAAGGGTCAGAAAAAGCCACGTTGGGCAGTTTGATAGTGTTCGTTTCCGGTCGGTGAAAAGTTGTTCCGATTTGGCGATGGCACTTCTCAGAGCAGCGCTTTCATATCTCTGACTGCTATTTCCATGCCGGTCAATGCTGCTCTGGCTATTATGGAGTGGCCGATATTGAGCTCTTCCATATATGGAATTTCGGCAACTGCCGAAACGTTTAGGTAATTTAGTCCGTGGCCGGCATTTATATGGAGTCCAAGAGTGTGGGCTGCTTTGGCACAATCTCTTAGTCTGTCAAGTTCATCAACCAGTGCACTTCCTTTGGCATTGGAATAGTACCCGGTATGCAACTCAACATGGGTAGCCCCGATACGGCGTGCCGATTTGATATCATTAATTTCGGGATTGATGAAAAGGCTTACCAGAATGTTATTGTTCAGGAGTGTTTCAACGGTTTTTGCTAAATCCTTCTCACGCTCTCTTACAGCAAGTCCTCCCTCAGTAGTCAACTCTTCTCTGTTTTCCGGAACAAGCGTAACCATGTGGGGTAATACATCAACCGCAATTTTTACCATCTCCGCGGTAGAGGCCATTTCAAGATTGAGACTGGTAGAGACCGTCTGTTTTAGAATATAAATATCTCTGTCCTGAATATGGCGGCGGTCTTCTCGTAGGTGTGCGGTGATACCATCGGCACCCGCAAGTTCTGCCATAACCGCAGCATGAATGGGATCCGGTTCACGTCCACCGCGTGCCTGGCGAAGCGTGGCGATATGATCAATATTAACACCAAGAGTTGTCATAAAACACTGTCCTTTTTTTGCGGTTTGAAAAAAATGCGATAACTGCAATGATTTTTGGTGATTGCTGGTGATAATCCGCTCTGTTGGCAGTGTGAGCCAAGCCTCTGTATCACTGCTTAATCTCTATAAATTACAATTTGACCTGAATTGGGGGTAAGGGAAAAGTTAAAAGGGGTATTATACACTTGTAAGGTTTTACTACTGATAGTGGCACTATCATCACAGAAAAGGTGAAAATGGAGAATTGGGTTCCGGTTTTTACGGCTAATGGGACCAGGGTTTCTCAATTTTTATCAGATAGTCGGGCAGTGTTTTTTATTTCCATGTCTAACAGAGCGGTGCTGTTTTGCAGATACTCATCGTAAAACGCAGAGGTTGCAGAGATTAAGCTGGGGTTTGGAGGGCAAACAGGACAGATACAATATTTTTGAACCAGCCGTTTTTGAATATTAAACAGCTGGTTTCAAAGAACTTAAACTTTCCAGAGCACTCCAAGGGTGAGATAGTTTCGGTAACGACCAAGATGGGAGCTTTCGGCAAGCACTGCAAACGTTTCTGTTATGAAGTAGTTTGCACCCTGAATGGATGCAAAGCGTAGTCTTCCGTTCCCAAACCAGTCGGGTCTGATGATATCGTAGCTGAGACCAAGTCTGAAATAGAGATCAAAATTGCTTAACCACCCAAGCGGCTCACTCACATTTTTGAACCCAAGGTGAGCGGTTGCCAAACCTGCAACAGTCACTCCCAGATCGCTGAATCCGTCGCCGATGTCGGTGGAGATGTTTCCCATTGCGGCAACCCCAAAACTGAGCGGAACGGTTTCGCCAACCCGGTATTCACTGAAGATAAACTCCATCCCGGGGGTAAGGGAGAGGCCGGTTCTGCCCCACCAGGGGCTCACACCAATAGCTGCGGAGTAGGAGATGTCGCCCTGTTGGAAATGCGGATCCCAGTTTTCAAAGGCATTGTCCTGTGCGAATGCTGATGCAGCTATAATAGCAACACATAGCAGCGTGAATTGTAACTTTTGATACACCATGGGTCCCTCCTGTAAAATGGTAGTTGCTGGTCTGGTGTTCTGCTTTAAGTAAAAAGGCAAAGATTGTGCCTGAGCTCGTTGTCGTTGGCGAAATCGTTTGATAACGGCATTAGGTGAACCCCCTAAATCACATTGCCGTAAGGCTTAGAGAGGTGAGATTGCGCATAGAGTGAGGGGGTGGGGAGAGGACACAGAGGAGAGAATGAAAAAGCAGGGTTAGCGAAAGAGCCAATCAGGATCGTTAATCAGTACCAGAAATCAGAGAACAGAAAAGATCAAGAGCACCTATGGAATTTTGGGAGCCTGACAAAGAGAACCGACACTCCTCAGCGGGTGTTGCAACTGTTTCATTGTGACATAACCCCGCTTTGAGTTGTATCGGCGGTTATCGGATAGTAATTTTTACAGTGTCTCATGAGAGCCCCAATCAGTCAGATAACCGAAAAATGAACAAAAAAGGAATTTGTACAGTGGACCTGAGCCATGGTTTTGATAGTAAAAGTTACCTTATATGCAGTCTGTTTTCTATAGTCCTTATGATTTTGTTTGTATTTGTTAATTATACCTATTATAAAAACATCTCAGGAAACAGGGTGACAAAAACGCTGGTCCGGACAATATCGATTAATACTGTTGCGATACTTATCGGCTGGGGCCCTGTCACCTATCTGTGGCCCAAATTCAGTATAACGATTTTGTTGCCCTTTGTTTGTCTAATCGGTGCCATAGGGTGTGTAGGGAGCAGATTTGTGTATCCGGAGATTGTTCCTGAGGCTCTGGCTCAAAAAATCACCGAGCACATTGAAGCAAAGCTTGTTTCTAAAGAAAAGAGAGAGGCTGGTTCACTCAAGGATAGTGAGTGAACTTTAAGTAGTGTGTAATATATAAAACGGCGATTCTGGGTTAATTATGTATAGCAGTTAGACGTTGTTTCCAGGCGAGTAATCGACTGCTAGGCCGGGGCCGACCGTGACACCGACAGGAAAGGGGTGATGACACTCGTTCTTTAAATCAGATTAGCCCAAAACAACAAAACAGATCGAAGGATAACAGTATGGCAGATTCTTCAATAGAAATAGAGATCAGAAATGTCACAATCGATGATTTAAGCAAAATATTTCACCTTGGTGAAAAGGTGTTTACCTCCCGGGAAGTTTCTAATTTGTATAGAACATGGGATGAGTACGAAGTTACCGGTCTCTTTAACAGTGAGCCTGATTTTATGCTGGTTGCCGAATATCAAGATAAAGTGGTCGGTTTTGCAATGGCGACGGTCATAAAAAAGGCCCGCTCTGCCTGGTCCTACGGACACCTGCTATGGCTTGGAATTGATCCGGATTTTTCCAGAAGGGGAGTCGGAAAAATGCTCTTCGTTAAATTTAAGAGTATTATGGAGCAAGAGGGCGTAAGAATGCTTCTGGTTGATACACAGGCTGATAATAAAAGAGCTATCGCTTTTTTTGAAAAACTTGGGTTTGAAAACCCAACCGATCACGTTTACATGTCACTCTATTTAAACTAAGAGGAGTAACTATCGATATAACAACAGGTTCAACTGCTTTGCAGATAGACCAAACGAGACTCAAAGCTCTTTTTCGGGAAATGGTTGACATTTACAGCCCATCCGGAAAAGAAGAGGATATAACTGCATATCTCTGGGAATACCTTGCAGCCAGAGGGCTTGCCGTCGAGCGCCAGCCTGTTGATGAAAACCGTTGCAATCTCCTTATTTCATCGGGAAGAACTGCTCCTGACACGCTCTTTTTGGGGCACATCGATACCGTTCCTGCCTTTGATATTGAACATTATGAATTTGAGGAGCGTGAAAACCTCTGCTACGGGCTTGGTACTGCAGATATGAAGGGGGGGTGTGCGGCATTGATAGAAGCTTTTATCTGTGCAGCGTTTAACGATTGTCTGCCCGATAACGTGATGCTTGCCCTTGTGGTGGGCGAAGAGGAAGCGGGTGACGGTACACAGGTTCTGCTTGATGAGTATAAGTTCTCGCGGGCACTGGTTGCCGAGCCCACCGATTTAAAACCCTGTTTCGAGCATTATGGATACGTAGAGATGATTCTGCGCACATTCGGCTATCGCCGCCATGCTGCAATGTCCGATCATGACACTAATGCAATCCGTGCAATGCTGAAGTTTTTGCTGAAACTGGATAACCGGGTGGCGCAAAACGAACCGTCAACAGTGATGAATATCCGAGATCTATACAGTTCAGAATCCGGTTTTGCCGTACCAGACCGTTGTTCGGCCAGTATCGATTTTCATGTCCCGCCGGATGTCAACTCCGGTCAGTATGTTCGGTCACTCGTGCAATTTGTTCAAAAAGAGATAAGCCACGGTGGCGAATCAAAGCATGAGATCGATTTCCCGACAGTCTCCGACGGTTACAGGAAAAATCCGGATGATAATTTCCCAGCAATTCTGGAAAAAATCTTTTCAGTTTTTAATAGACCATGGTACCCGGACTCTTTTAAAAGTCACTCCGATGCCAATTTACTCTTTGATACAGGGTGTTGTCCGGTTATTCTTGGACCTGGTCAGTTGTCAAAAGCACATACCCGGGATGAAGCAGTTGAGATGAAGCAGGTAACAGCTGCATCTGAGATCTATTTACAACTGATTGCAGCGCTGGGGAAATGAGTGGTTCTTGTTCAATATGTACTTTGGAGAATGCCACGTCATCCCCGCGTGAAGGTGCATTGGCGTCAACGTGAGGATCGTGTGATTTTCCGATAAGGAAATATTTGAAACAGAAGACCGGTTTATTTAACTATCGATCGCTATTTAAACCAATAGAGCACTGTAGGCCCATAGGGCCGATATCGTTATAAAACAAGACGAATGTAAAACAATAAGGCCCGCAGGGCCGTAATGTGAGCAGAAGGTCCAGACCGGATTTCGAGGATTTCATTTAGAACGTTACGCCCCGCTGGGCTTTGTGTCCAATTGTGTTATTCAGTTCTACAATCATTACTGACCTATGGGCCTGTGACATAAATTCTGCTCTTATTATTATAACCCAAACTGATTAAAAAATGTATCTCCTGGCGGATGAAGGCGGGAACCCACCATTAACAAGGAATAAAATGCCATGACCGAATTTTTTGGTTCGCTGACACTTCTTCTTGTACTTCTCAACCCTTTTCTGATAGTTATCTATCTTATTGATGTGGTGCAGAAGCTCGATAGAAAAATGTTTTCAAAAGTACTCTTCAGAGCAGGATTTATTGCCACTGTCATATTCTGGTCTTTTGCCATACTCGGAGATGCGGTGTTTTCAAAAATCGCAAGAGTTGAATTTGCATCGTTCCAGATTTTTGGGGGGATAATATTTCTTATTATCGGACTGCAGTTTGTCTTTCGGGGTCCGGCAGCAATAGAGTTGCTCAGAGGTGAGTCAAAGCATATCGCAGGGGCAATCGCTATGCCTATTCTTGTGGGTCCCGGAACAATAAGTGCCAGTGTTATCATAGGGGAACGCCACGATCCTTTGATGGCATGTATAGCGATTGCCGGGGCTGTGTTTGTATCCGTTCTCATACTGCTTGGTTTAAAGAAACTCCACGACTACATGCTGCCCAAACGTGAACCACTTATACAGCGCTACATTGAAGTGGTTGGTAGAATCACTGCACTGTTTGTAGGTACGGTGTCAATCGAGATGATTAGCCGTGGGATTCGTATGTGGATTGAGAAACTTTAGTTGAGAGCTCCCTGAATCACATAGGTGCTACATCAAGGTTTGTTGCACCATCTGCTCACCTGGGTGTCTCGCCGCCCAGCACTCACTTGGGGCAGCTCTGTACAGGCACAGTGAGCGAATTAAATATTGTTTTTACACACCGGTATTTTTCGCTTCATCAAAACATACAGCGGAGATCTTGACAAAAAGGTCGTGCCTCAGCTTGGAGCCTGTGTGGAACCCCTGCCGCCAGGGTGTTGAGGATCTGCACAGGATAGCTATTCTGAGCGGTTGAATGGCGCTATCCACTGCCTGGGTAATCGGTTTTTAGTCAAAGGTGTTTTTTTGGGGCTTTTGATACTTGACATCTTCTAAGAACATATGCTACAATAGATAAAAATCTGGATTTCAGGCCTTTTCCAAAAAAAGCATGGAACTACAGCGCCAATGAAAAAACACTACGACATCAGTGCCAAGGTTACATTCTCCATTTGCTTGGTTGCGACACTGTTTGGATTCTCCTTTGGTACATGGAACATTTTGATCGGTAATGAACTGTTAGGGATTATCGATTTTATTTTTGGCTTACTTGGATTTTTATCGCTTGTATTGGTCATTAGAAAACCAGACAACAAGTTGGTGCGGTGGATTACTGTCGTATCATCTGCATCACTGTTCTACTATCTTTTTATTACCGGTGGAGATAGTGGATCTGGTATTCTGTGGGGAGTTGTTCTGGCTGTTTGTGCCTCCTTTTTTCTCGGTTTTCGTATCGGTCTGATTGTCATAGCATCATACCTGCTTCTGTTTATCGCAACAGTCCTTTGGGCTCCATCCTGGATGTTTTTGTATCCCCTGGCAATCACCATACGCTTTGTTGGCGTTTATGTGGTGGTTTCCCTTATCTCTTTGGTCTATGGATATATCCGTGAAAACGACGAGGCGATATTAAAAAAAGAGATAACAAGCCGAAGAGAGAGCGAAGAGAAACTCAATAAAATGTTTATGGCCATGACCGAGATCGTTGTTATTCATGAAGCGGTATATGATCAACAGGGCAGAATGATCAACTACCTGATCACCGCCTGCAATGAAGCCTTTACCCGCAGTACCGGGATCCTCAGGGAAAAAGCACAGGGCAGACTTGCAACCGAAGTGTATGGTACAGAAGAGCCGCCCTACCTCAAGGAGTACTCTGAAGTGGTACTCACTGGAAAACCTCTTCGTTTTTCAACCTATTATAAACTTCTGGGGAAGTTTTTTGAAATCTCTGCAGTAAAAATGATGCCCAATTGTTTTGCGACAATCACCACCGATATCACCCTTTCCAAGAAAAGCCAGCAGAAACTTATTGCTCTGTATGAGGAGACCTCACGGGTTAACGAGATTATGAATGGCCGGGAAGACAGAGTAATCGAACTGAAAAAAGAGGTGAATACTCTTTCCTGTGAGCTTAAACGCGGTATTGTGTATAAAAGCGTGGAGGGGATCGTGGATGAACGGGAGTAATATATTTGCTGAAAATACGGGTCTTGAAGAGAACCGCTGTCCGGCTACCGGTCTGCCGGTGCTTTCCCTGCCGGAATTCAGTGATATCCGCATGAATGATGGTTATCATATCTCTCTTCAAAAAATTGGTGACTCAATCGTCTATATACCCGGAGGAGGCAATCTTGCCACGTACAGAATTGAGGAGTTCAACCTCTTCATGGACAGGTTCTGCAATGTTGCAGATGTAAGGGAACCCTATATTCAGGTTCGTGATGTGACACACTATTACGGTAAAATACCCTTTGACGTTTTGCAGAAGCAGAGGAAATACATTCTTGACAATCAAAACAGAATTGCCGGTTTTTTCACCATCAATGACCCGCTTTGGATGAGGGTGTTCATAAATCACGGTGTGTGGTATTTTTCTCCCTTAACCAGGTTTTTCTCTGCCAAAAGTTATGATGAGGCCCTAACAGCTGCACAAAAATTATTGCAGGGCAGCAATCATCGGCCCCATTCAACCGTTTCGGCCAATGCCCCGCATTCTCAGATGAGGTTTGATGATGTGTTGTTCAGACCCGAATGGCAGTATCACAACCCTCATACAGGCTTTCTTCATAAAGCCGGTGTTATCTATGGTAAACTGCTGGTAGTCATCAAAGAGGGGGAATTAAAAAGCGCTGATGAAATAAAAGAGGTCTCTTCAAGTATTGACAGGGTTTTGACCGAAGGGGGATTGCAGAACAGGGAGTTTATAATCATTACCGATCTGTCTGAAATGGGAAAATACCCTTTAGTGGGCCTGCGCCTTTCCTATGCAAAAATGATAAATCAACAGAGGAAAAAACATGGTGTAATTCCCAAACCATCCATTGTCTGTGGTGCAAACAGATGTACCAAAGCCCTTGTTCACCTCATTTCACCTATTATGGGTATCAGATTCATCTTTGTGGATACTCTTAAACAGGCTTTTGAATACATAAATTCCCCAAAAGATGGACCACAAAGCTCAGATAAGAATCTCCTGGCACAAAACGGCTCATCGGTGGTGAGTGATGCCCACATTCAGGAGATAAATACCCTCTGCGGATCGCTGTTGTGGGAGGATAGGGAACCACTGGAGAGTGCTGCCATCTCACCCGACAACCCGCTTGTTGAAATCGCAGAGACTCTGGAGCTTATAAAAACTGACCTCAAAGAGTTGCGCGAAAGTGAGCAAAACCATTCATACCGTCAGCTGCAGGAATCGGAAAAGAACCGTAAACGTCTCCTCAGTATGATCGAGGACTCTGAAATTGTGAAACAAGAGCTCAGAAAGGCAAAAGATCTTGCAGAGGCTATGGCAAAAGCCAAATCCGATTTCCTTGCAAATGTTACTCACGAGATACGTACCCCCATGAACGGGGTTATTGGCATGACAGAGCTTCTCCTTGATACCGAACTGGATGAACAGCAGCGCCGTTATGCCCAGATTGTCCGTAACAGCGGGGAGTCTCTTCTGTTACTGATAAATGATTTTCTTGACTTCTCCAAAATTGAAGCACGAAAGCTGCATCTTGAAATTACCGGTTTTAATCTTGCAGAGATGGTAGAGGACTTTATTGAGAGTATGGTTGTGCGTACCGATAAAAATGATGTAGAAATGATGTACCACATAGATGGTTCAATTGACCCGCTGTTACAGGGCGATTCCGGTCGTCTTCGCCAGATCCTCATAAATCTCGTTGGCAATGCAATAAAGTTTACAGACAGGGGAGAGGTAGTTCTATCTGTATATCTTGTTAAGGAGTGTGACGGTGATGTGGTGCTGCGGTTTGAAGTCAAAGATACCGGAATAGGGATCGCAAAAGAGAAACTTGACCTGCTGTTTGATAAGTTTACTCAGGTCGATGCTTCAACTACCAGACAATATGGCGGAACCGGCCTTGGGCTTGCAATATGCAGCGAACTGGTTCAAATGATGGGCGGCACAATAGGGGTGGAGAGCAGGCTTGGGGAAGGGTCGCTCTTCTGGTTCACCGTACGGTTGTCACGACAGGATGGCAAGCAGTCCATTCACTTAAAAAAGACCGAATTCAATGGTAAAAAGGTCCTGATAGTTGACGGCAGTGCAATGAGTCGTAAAATACTTCTGTCGAATCTGAATACATGGGGTATTGAAACAGCGCAAGCGGCAGATGCTGTTGATGCCCAAAAAATCATTTACAAAACAGCCCAAAGAGACACTCCGTTTGACATAATAATCATAGATCAGCAGATGCCCGATATAGACGGAGTAAATCTGGTAAAAAGTATCAGAGATGACAAGCGATTTGAAAAGACAAAAATAGTTGCCCTCATTCCTTTGGTTTCAATGAGTGCTGTTTTCCGATTCGGCGAGAGAGGTTTTGACCGATACATCACAAAGCCGGTTAAATCAAATGAACTGAGAAGGGTGGTCGGCGATATCCTTACTGGTAATACTTCATCCCAGTCGTCTCTTCCAGCAGAAAATGCAGGTGAAAAGGTACGTTTCCGCTTTGAGAATTCCAATGCCAGAATTCTGATTGTGGAGGACAGTATAACCAATCAGCAGGTTGCTCTGGGGCTGCTCCAAAAATTTGGCATGCAGGCGGATGTCGCTGCAAATGGCACAGAGGCTCTTAATGCGCTTGAAAAGATGAGCTATGATCTGATTTTTATGGATATCCTGATGCCCGGGATGGATGGCTATGATGCAACCAAAATAATCAGAAACAGTAAGTCTAAAAGCATCAACAGCACTATTCCGATAATTGCAATGACTGCAAATGCATTGGAAGGTACAAAAGAGAAGTGTCTTGACATCGGAATGAATGATTATATCTCAAAGCCGGTAGTGATGGGGGCGCTGGAGGAAGCTCTGAAAAAGTGGTTGCCCCAGAGCGTACAATCCCAAACGGTTGTTGAAGGTGAAAAAAAAGGCGACTTGGAATTGCCCGAAGATGGGGTAGCAGAGGTTTGGAATAGAACGTTGTTTTTGGAGCGGATGGACAATGATCAGGGCCTGGCCAAAAAGGTATGCAATACGTTCTTAAGTGATGCCCCAAAGCAGATCAATGAGTTGAAAAGCTGGCTGCAACAACGGGATCTAAGAGGTGCACAGCTCACCGCTCATACCCTAAAGGGAGCATCGGCGACTGTCTGTGCCGAAAAGGTGTGCCGTGTTGCCCTGGCCATAGAAAATCATGCTGAAGAGGAAACCTTAGAAGCTGCTGCAGAGCTATTGCCACAACTCCAAATAGAGTTCGAAAAATTACAAGCTGCAATAGAGCAGCAGGGTGCAGACTAATAAGAGTGGTGCCGAAGCCCGGAGTCGAACCGGGACGGAGTTGCCCCCGCTGGATTTTGAGTCCAGTGCGTCTACCAATTTCGCCACTTCGGCATTAAGTGTTCAAATTAATATTTCGGATGAAAAAAGGCAATCTGTAAGTAAATAATAATTGCAGATAAGCCTGACGATCAAAGTGGTTTAGTAGTCGGATCCCTCATCCGTGCCACTGGTCCAAGTCTCATCCTCATCCTCATCTCTGTTAAGATGATCGATGGTTTCATCGATTATGGAGGCTGCATTCATCTGTATGTATTCGAAGATCTGCTCTGTCTGGATATTTGGGTTGCTTCTTATAAAGTCCAGGACTGAAAGACCCGTAGAGATCATAATGTTGTGTACAAGATTTTCATCAAACAGTTTGCAGTGTTTTCCGTTCATCCATTTTCCTTACTGTTTATTTCAAAAAAAATATATGCGTATGAACTTTATTGCATCTATACCCCTTGGACTATAGCGCAGGGGGAGTAGATGATTACCAATGGTTATACCAAAACCTTCTTCTAATTATATACCCAATGCAAAAGGAGGTCAACAATAAATCGTCAATAAAGCGAAAAAGCAGGTTTTCAAGGCTTAAGGCATTGACTTTTCCGTGAGTTAACTTCTATTTTCCACAATAACAGGGTGCATGGCTCAGTTGGTTAGAGCGCTGCGTTCACATCGCAGAGATCACTGGTTCGAGTCCAGTTGCGCCCATTTTTAAGCGGTTTAAAAAAGCTGTTTTTAACGTCTAATGTTTCAGGCTGCAAAATGTCTCGATTCACTTCGAAAAGCTCTAAACTCCTTTATATGGTACCGTTACTTATATTCCACATGGTATTCTCTGTGTATGCCCAAACGTGTATCGAATTCTCTCTCCCAAAACCGGGCGTACCAATTTTTGAACCATACTGCACCATTGCGGTAACCTCCACCTGCCCTGCTGTCTCGAGAGTGGAGTTTTCTGCAGAATTCATACCCCAGGGTGCACAAACGGCTGTGACTCAACTGCTCGGAGCCATCACCCGCCCCCCGTACAAAATGAAGTGGCGAATTGGCGATATACCCGATCAGCACTACAGAGGCATGACTATCATCGCCCGGGCAGAAATCCCTGGTGCTGCCGACCAGTACATCAGAAGAGAAGGGATATTTCCCCTGCGCAAGTCACTTCAAAGGACAAAGAAGATTTTCCCCTATTCCTATGCAGGGTTTGAAATTCCCTCAACCTACACCTACTCGTTTAACAATACTCCAGCGCCCATCGATGCGTCTGTATGGTTGATGTGGAATGAAAAAGAACTGTCGATTACCATTGATGTTAACGATTCATCATTCTTGGTTGACGATCCTGCCGGGATGCACGTGAGTTCTGGTGTTGAAATACTGCTTGCCCCGGGACTAAATCGTAATCCGTTCCCCGATGAGAGCACTGTTTCATGGTTTATTCCGCTCAGTGGCCCCTCACAGCGAAGAAAATTCAAGCCACAGTTCAATGAAGATGGCCGTTTTGAGATCAATGCAGTGACCAGAGGCAATAATCACGAATATAGTGTGGAAATGTTTGAATTGAGTGGTTATACGATCAACCTCCAGGTGCCCAGGGAGGTGTTTGGTAATGTGATACCGGATATTCTGGGGTGCAATGTACTGTTGAAGATTGCCACTACAGATGGAGCAACTGAAACGATCTCTCTTGTTGATGGTTCCAGGTATGAGATGTACAGTCCTGCTTTCTGGTATACTTTTCACCGAAAATCAAAGCCGTTCTTTTTGTGGTGGCCGGTATTGTGGAGTGCATTCTTTCTGTTGGGACTCATTGTAACACTTGCTTTATACTCTTTGGTAAGCCGTTTAAGAAAAAAAGATTCGAGTGTGAATATCGGCCACAATGAGGAAGACAAAAAACTTTTTGAGCAAATTCATTTGGTAGTCGATGAGAAACTGATACAAAAGGATTTCTCATTACAGGCAGTGGTGGATCATGTTGGAGTCGACAAGTCGAAATCAAGCAGGTTTATCAAACGCATGACAGGTATGTCGTTTCAGAGATATCTCATGCACTGCAGAGTAAAGCTGGCCCAGGAGCGGCTTCGCTCTTCAAAATCCAGTGAGGCTGCTATAGCTGATCTGTGCGGTTTTGCAGATGTAAACGAAATGGAGAAATATTTTATGAAATTCTGTCGCACTACTCCGTATAAATTCAGAACAGAACAACAGATTACCTGACCGTTTTAGCGTTAAAGACCGGGCAAACTCCCTAAAAAATTGAGATAGGAATCAAGCAGCGTCTCGCCAAAAAAAGCTGCAATGACTAATCCCGCAGCTAGAAATGGCCCAAAGGGAATTTTGTTTTCTTGATTCAGCTTCTTTGCCGCCATGAGAGCAATTCCAACAGCAGCACCAAAAAAGGCGGCAAATACAATCCCGGTCAATGCAACCGAAGCTCCCCAGAGTGCCCCCAGATATGCCATCAGCTTAATGTCACCGCCGCCCATAGCATCACCCTTTTTAAAAACATAGGTGCCCAACACCCCCATAAACAGAAGCGATCCGCCACCGGCAACCATCCCTAAAAGAGATTGAGCCGGAGATAGTCCTCCGGGTATAAATGATAGTGCAAATGAAACGCCAAGAAAAGGCAGTGTGAAACGATCGGGTATGATATAGTGCTGCAGATCTATTACTGAAACAGGGATGAGCAGTACAATAGAGAGAAGTCTGAAGAAGGGAACGATATTAACGTACCACGGTTCATTGGGGTAAAAAGGGGTAACCTGCCACACCAAAACCAGTACTAAAGCGGTGAGGATTTCGATGAGAGGGTAAATCGGGCTGATTTTTTGGCTGCATATTCTGCACTTTCCCCGTAAGATAAGATAGCTTATGACGGGAATATTGTACCAAAAAGCGATTCTTTTACCGCAACTGGTGCAACTTGAAGGTGGCCACATGATTGATTTACCTTGAGGAATGCGGATGATGCAGACATTGAAAAAGGATCCAAGTGTGAGACCCAAAAAGAGTGGAACGATAATGTTTTGGGGCATAATGTGATATCCTTGTAGCTTATAACTGGTGTAAAAAGAAAGGGAACAGGGTGTTTACGGTTAAAACGCAGAGGTCAGGTTTTTTGACAATGAGGATTGCTCCCATAGGATATAAGTTTAAAAACTGGTAGATCTCTTTTTTGGTCTGGTCTCTAAATTTCCTCCTGGGGGAGTGTTAAGAGCTTACTCAGGAATATAATAACTCTCCGCTTTCGGTGTATAAGTTTCTGTACTATTTTTTACTCGATAGTATCAGACGGAAGTAATGCTCTTTTCTCATTAAGTTCCCCAACGGGTGATGGTGGAAAATTCATCAAAATCAGGTGGTGTTCTTGCCGGAAATGCTTTGTCGTAACTCCTCCTGCTTTTCTTTGTTGAATAAGTAGCGTATTTTCAACCGTTTTTCTTCCATTCCATGAAAAGAGAAACTTCTTGGCAGTGTACTGTAAAGCCGGTACACAATACTGTTGTTCAGGGCGGTCTGAGTTGCAGGTGAGGGGATAGAGGAGAGAGAGAGGCATGCAACCCAGGCGATGAGGGCTGTTTTGAGAAGCCCCAGTACCGCACCTAACATTCTGTCGCCCCATCCAAGCAGGGTCAGGTGAATAGCTTTGCGAAGCACCCAACCCAAGCCGAGGATGCTGAAAGCGGTTACCAGAAAGATCAGCAAAAAAGAGAAAATCGCAGTTATTTGTGAAGGTATCTCAATAAATTCCAGAAATTTTTGCAGATCTTTATGGTATATATAACCGGTGAAAAAACCTACAATCATTGCAGCAAGTCGGAAAAGTTCACTGATGAATCCTCTTTTTGCTCCCATCGCCGATAAAATAACCGCAATAATTAGAATGATTATATCGAGATAGGTGTGCAATGTGGCACTCTTTCTGTACGAGGTCTGATTTAACGTAGTTTACTGGTTATTCCCGGATACCAACCACGTTATCACCTTCTAAAATAAATACTTTGTGCCCTTTTCCCCGTCCATAGATCCAGTGTTGCTGTTTTCCCCATGGTTGTCTGACCGTTTCAATTTCATTTGGCTCACCCAGAAGGAATTGCAGTGTCTTTTGGCTGATGCCTATATCGAATCGTCCGCTGTGTATAACTTGTCTGTCGGTCGGTGAAAGGTCCTCATTTTGCTCTAAAAATGTATCAATTTCGCTTTGCGGGGGGCGTGTAAGCGCGCCACCACCACAACCAATTAAAAGAAACAGAGCAGAAATAAGAAGGCTAAAAAGTGTGAATTTCATGTTCAAACTCCTCTTCGGTGGGAAAGATTGTTACAAGCTTCAGCAAACCTACAACTTCAAGAACGTCACGAACGTACTCATTTGGTTCAATAAGAACTAAAATACCGCCGTTTTTCTTTAATGTTGTGTGACTATATATCAAAACATTTACCGCCCCGCTGTCCAGGTAGGTGACCTGTGAGAGGTTAATTGCAACATGGGTAATGCTTTTCTCAATAAGAGAATTGATGTATGATTTAAGGACTATGGAGTCTTTAAGACGGTCAATTTTTCCTATTATGTCTATTACATGGAACTGTTTTTTTTCTCTTCCGCCAATTTCCATAAATAATGCCCTTCTGAAAGCGGTTCATCTTAACCTAACAACATTAATATAATATAGTCTTCCTGGAAAAAATAAAAAAGTTTGCACGTGGAGAAAAGAGTTTGTTTAAAGCAGGGTGTGTACTGAATCACGGTTCTTGCGCTTACCTTCAATGAGGGCGTTTTCCATCTGTTTAAGGAAGTCGGTGGAGGATATTTCATTTGAGTACTGGCCAACTGAGAGGGTGAGAGTAACTCCCTGGACAAGTCCTTCAACTCTTTTTGTTCTGTTCTTAACTTTCTCTTTTAACCGCTCAGCAAGCTCAACAGCCTCACGGCGGTTGGTGTTGGGAAGAATTACAAAGAAACGATCGCCTGAATAGCGGCTCAGTATGTCTACATTTCGTATGGTTTTTTGGATGATCTTGATGATAATTGTGATGACTTTGTCGCCCATTTTATAAGAGAGGGCATCATTGATTTTGTGAAAGTCATCGACATCGAGCATTATTGCAGAGAGTGCATGGCGGTATCGTCTTGACCGGTGGATCTCTTCCTTGAGTTTTTCAAGATGTATTTCAGGTGAATAGACCTGTTTAAGCCACATTTCATTTCCATGTCCGGATTCTGGCGCCAAAAACAGTGGAAGAGTATCTCTTTGGCCCTTTTGATCAAAATAGTCGATAGCAGCTGCCTGGATACCAACTCTGCGTTTCAACCACTTTTCCATCTCTGTTTTGTGTTCAAGAATGTGGTGCCAGTCACGTATGGCTGTTTTTGAGAAGACTGCTGTACCACACAGTTTCTGAATCAGCACAGAAAACCGGTCAGCTGCAGAGGCCTGCTCTTTGGGAAACAGACCCTTGAGTTGGTTGAAGGACTGTGGGTCGCTCTGCTCAAGGGGCTGTTGAATATAGTCGACAAATTCTTTTTGATTGTTGTTTTTCATAGATTATGGAGAGTAATATAAATTCTTCCACAAATGGTATACTATTTTTCCTGTACCTGTTTTACTGTAGCAATTATCGGTGCATAATGGCGTTAAGTGGGTGCGTAAACTATTTTTAATTCTCATTATTGCTCCCTTTGGGATGTAGTCTGTTTTTAATTATTATACTGTTAAACAGAAGGTGTAGAGGCTTTTATGAGTGTGTTTGAAGTTAAATGCCCGATGTGCAAAGGTTCTCTGTGGATTGACCCGGCAACCTGTAAAGTAGTGGAACACAAATCACCTGACCAGCAGAAGACCGACTTTAAAGAATTTTTAAAATCACGTGAAAAAGGGGTCGCCTGGGATGATAAGTTCCAGAAAGCCAAAGAGGAAGAGAAAAAAAGAAAAGCTGAAATTGAGCAAAAATTCAAACAAGCCAAGGATCTTACTGACTCAAAACCAGATGACCCTTTTAAATCGCCCCTTGACTGGGATTAACTATGGAGGAGAGAAAATGAAAAAGACAGGATTGGTTTTTCAACTGTTAATTATTACTGTATTCATTATTAACTGTAGTGCAAAAGAAAAGAGTGAAGAAATGAGTGCTGAGCAACAAAAAGAGGGAGTATTTGTCGAGCTCCAAACAACCAGAGGTACAATTGTCTTGTCTATGGAGTTTGAAAAAACTCCTCTGACTGTTACCAATTTTGTCGGACTTGCTGAAGGTAAGATCAACTCTTCACGGGGTGAAGGGGTACGGTACTATGACGGGTTAACCTTCCATAGAGTCGTTTCAGGGTTTGTTATACAGGGCGGAGACCCTGCAGGCAATGGTACCGGTGGGCCCGGCTATACTTTTTCCGATGAATTTCATCCCCAGCTTCGTCACGACAGGCCCGGAATTCTTTCCATGGCCAATGCCGGTCCAGGGACCAATGGAAGCCAGTTTTTCATTACCCTGAGCCCAACTCCACATCTGGATGACCGCCATTCTGTTTTCGGTCATGTAGTGGAGGGGATGGATGTAGTGCTTGGTATTAAGCAGGGTGATGTGATTGAACGTGTCAATGTTATCCGAGTTGGCGAAAAGGCAGAGAGCTTCAATGCAGACCAGGAATCATTTGACAAACTTCTGGAAGAGTCATAAATTATCAAATAGGTTAAGAGTGTACTGCTGTTTTGATGCACATTTTTAATGTGCATCTTTACTTTTATTTTTTGGACCCTAAAGTGGAAAAGCACCTTCGCTCACTTTTTTTCGTTCAGCTGTTCTTGTGCTGCTTTTATTGCCAGACTTCTTATGCAACCCCAAAATCAAACTCCCTTGAAACCTCCTTTCACCTAACGAATTCTGATACGATAATAAAGCTTGATGGCTACTGGGAGTTTTATTGGAAACAGCTGCTTGAGCCAGGCCAGTTTGATTCTTCTACACCCCCCGGGTATAAACTTGTTCCAAAAAACTGGGAAAGCTACACTGAAAGTGGAATTAAACTCTCCTCCAAAGGATATGCAACATTCAGAACCAGGGTGACCCTTCCTTCGGACAGTGTCCTTTACGCCTTCTATATTCCCTGGTTGCGCTCAAGCTACAAAATATGGGTTGATAACAGACTGCTCAAGGAGATCGGCAAAGTAGGGGAGAGTAAAGCGCTCTCAGAGCCGCAATTTTCCACGAATACACTTTTTTTCAGTGCACAATCAGATTCTTCTGTCGAGGTTGTTATCCAGGTGGCTAATTTTCATCTGCTCTCCGGAGGTATCCGAAGCAGTATTCTGCTCGGTTCAGCTGACAGGATACAGGCAAAACGAGAACGGGCACTCTCTTTTGAGGTCTTTTTTTTTGGTGCCTACCTGGTGCTGGCCATTTATCATCTGTTGTTCTTCTTTTTCCGTCCCACGAACAGAAGCCCGTTGTGGTTTGGGCTGATTTGTCTTGTCTCGGGGCTCGCCGGTATTCTTACAAACGAAACATTTGTCTTTACACTGTGGCCATCGCTGTCCTTTGTTTTGCACCTGAAATTTGAGTACTTTCTACTCTTTACAACACTCGCCTTTTTGTTCTTTTCATCCACTCCATTTTTCCCGGCGAAGCAAACCGGTTTATAGAGAAGCTTATTTTGATTGCTGTTTTTTTTCTGGGCCTTTCGGTGGTACTGTTCCCACCTGAACTCTTTATTCCGCTTTTTGTCTTCTCACAGGCACTGAATTTTTTTGGTTTTTTCTACTTCGGGATGCTCTTTTACAGTGCAATCAAAAATCAAAGGCCGGATAGTATGCTGATGGCAGTTATTCATCTGGTTTTGCTGCTTTTTTATATTGTTGACATTTTGGTTTTCTACGGATTCGGACACATGTGGATGATCTTCTATACTGGGATATTCTTCTATCTGCTGGCACAGGCGGTGATGCTTGCCCGGCGTTTTGCAAAAGTGTTTGATCAGTCCGAAGAGATGGCTGTAAAGCTTACGTATCTGGACAAACTCAAAGATGAGTTTCTGGCAAATACTTCCCATGAACTGAAATCACCCCTCAATGCGATAGCCGGTATTGCTCAAAACATTGAAAACGGTAGTAACGGACCGGTTACTTCTTCACAAGTTCATAACCTGAGGCTAATTACTCAGAGTGCCTTTCGACTAAGCACGCTGGTAAATGATATTCTGGATCTGGCAAAAATAAAGAATGATGATCTTTCATTAGAGTTAAAACCGGTGGATGTGGCATCAGTATGCGCAGTTGTTCTGGACTTAACTACTCCTTTGATTAACACCAAAAAAGTTGAAATTGTCAAATCTATCCCCGACAGTTTACCGTTGGTTCTTGCCGATGAGAACCGGTTGTATCAGATTGTGCACAATCTGATAAATAACGCCGTCAAATTTACACACCAGGGACAGATCTGTATTTCGGCAGTAACTGATAAAGGGAAAGTGTATGTCGAGGTGTCGGACACAGGGATTGGCATTTCACCCCAGCAGATAAATGATATATTTAATCCCTTTACCCAGATTGACAGCTCATCGACACGGGTATACGGCGGAACCGGACTGGGCTTGTCGATTACTAAAAAATTGATTGAACTGCACGGCGGAACCATTGTCGTCCAAAGCACTCCAGAGAAGGGGTCTAGATTCAGCTTTGATCTCCCTATTGCACAAAGAAAAGAACCCCAAACAGCTTGTGATCAACCAGCATTGTTGCAGCCTACTGTTAGCGATAGTTCCAAAATGAAAAAGCCTGGGCATTCTATATGTGGTGATCCTGATGGAAAAACCATTTTGATAATCGATGATGATATTGTCAATCTCAATATTATAAAGGATGTGCTCACCTCAAAAGGGTACTCCGTTTACTGTGCAAAAGAGCCCGGCGATGGCCTTGAATTACTCAAAACCACCACTATCGATCTTGTTCTTCTTGATCTGATGATGCCTAAAATGAGTGGGAGCGAAGTGTGTGCTGTTATACGGCAGACCTACAGTGTGGTTTCTTTACCGGTAATAATTCTCACGGCAAAGAATCTTTGTGAAGAGAAAGTTGCTCTTCTGTCTGTTGGGGCAAACGATTACATGACAAAGCCGTTTCACCGAGATGAGCTTTTGGTAAGAGTTTCAGTTCATTTACAGGTGAAGGACGCATTCGCAAAGATAAGACAAATGCAGGAGGAACTCTTAAAAAACGCTCAACTTGCCGCTATCGGAGAGTTGGCAGCAGGAGTTGCCCATGAAGTAGCTACACCGGTAAATACCATTATTAACTCCGCACAGATTTTGACCGATCTCTTTGAGTCTGAAGAAAGATATTCCGAATTCCTTGGTTTAATACTGCAGGAAGGGGGACGGATTGATTCCATCGTTAAAAGTCTTCTCTCTTTTGCTCGTGTAAACAGCAAAGGTAAAAAGAGTTCAGATATAGAGAAAACTCTTTTTGACACTCTAAACATTGCTGGCGCACAATTGAGAAAGGAAAATATCAGGGTTAAAACTGCTGTTTCAGATGGAATACCTCCGGTTTTAATGAATCCCGGAGAGATACAACAGGTATTTTTCAATCTCATAAGCAATTCTCGCTATGCACTTAAGTCGGTGGATGGCAGAAAAAGAACCATCTTCATAACGATCATGACGTCTGAGGAGTGTTCTTCGGTGATAGTGCTTTTTCAAGATAACGGTTGTGGAATTGCACCAGAAATTCTGGATAAATTAACGTTGCCTTTTGTTACGACTAAACCGGAAGGACAGGGGACCGGTCTTGGTTTGAGCATAAGTTATGGCATTATTACAGATCATAATGGTACTATCAGCTTTGATAGTGAAGAGGGTAGCTATACACGTGTAACAATCAAACTTCCACTATACAGGGAAAATTCCTATGGCTCACCGAGTACTGCTTCTGGAAAATGACAAATCGCTGGCGCTTACTTTTCATCATATCCTGCAGATGAATGGGTATAATCCAACGGTTCTTTGCGACTATAAAAGTGCCGTTGACACTCTGTCGGTTAACTCTTTTGATGTAATTGTTACCGATATTGTACTTGATGATGGTAACACCGGTATTAATCTCCTTAATTTTATCAGAGACCGGGGAGATGAAGTACCCGTAGTTGTGATTACCGGTTTTCCTTCACTTGATACAGCAACAGAAGCTGTAAGGTTGGGTGCTTTTGATTACCTTACAAAGCCAATAGACAAAAGTAAGCTTGTGTCTGTTGTCAAAAGAGCCGTGGAGAACTATGAGGCGCTTAAAGAGACAAAAGCAGGTGATGTCAACTTGAAAAGGATATTTAACAATGTTAGCGAGGGTATACTTGCGGTAGACACAAATATCAACATTTTAAAGGTAAATGACTATGCTCTTGAGCTCTGCCCATTGCTTCAGAAGGGTAACCTAAAGAGCTTTCCCCAAAACAGAGACCAATGCGAGGGTAAACTGATCGGTGCACTGAAAAAAACAATTGATGATGTGCAGTCGCTTAGTTTTTTCATGGAGGAGTGCTCTCATAAAAAGGGGTTGGGGCAGATTGTCTCAGTGAAAACGTCTCCTCTTTTTGATGAAAGATCAACGATGATCGGTGCAATTGCACTGCTGAGCAATGAATCCAAAGTAAAAGATGTCAAACAATGCAGGAACAAAAGGGGATTTCACGCAATCCAAGGGTGCAGCTCTTCCATTGCAAAAACCATTGAACTGATAAGAACAGCAGCGTTGGTTAAATCAAAGGTACTCATAACTGGAGAGAGTGGCACGGGGAAGGATCTGGCAGCAAAGGCAATTCATATGGAGAGCCCCTGGTCTGATGAACCGTTCAACAAAATAGATTGTGCCACATTACCTCAAAACGTGTCTGATTTTGAAATGATGGGGTTGTCAGAGAGTAAGATTTTAACTCGTTTTTCTGATTCTACAGATGATATACAGAAAATCGGGACCGTATTTTTCGATACTATCTCAGACCTTTCGGTACCCTTGCAGTGTCGGTTACTCAGAATTATACAGGATAAAACAGTTGTCTGCAGCGACGATTTTTCAAAAAAGATCAAGGTGGATTTCCGAATCATTGCAGCAACCGGCAACAATCTTCAGGAGATGGTAAACGAAGGGAGTTTCAGAGCTGAACTGTTTTATCGGCTAAGGGTTATTCAGATTGACATGCCTCCATTACGGGCGAGAAGAGAGGATGTGGAATTTTTGGCGTTGCGTTTTGCACAGTTGTTCGCTAAGGAATTTAAAAAACCCATTAACCGTATCTCTTCAGACGTTTCCAAGTGCCTACACTCCTATTCCTGGCCGGGTAATATCGGTGAGCTTAAAAGTGTCATGGAGCATGCGTGCGTTGTTTGCAGAAACGATGTGATAACCGTGGCTGATTTACCCGACTTTCTGCACAATGATACCGTTTTTTGCGAGAATGAAGATTGCTCGTCGAGAATTTCTTCCCAAAAAATACGAGCTGTACTGGATAGATGTGACGGCAATAAGAGTATGGCAGCAAAGATTCTTGGGATTAACAGAAGAACTATCTATCGTAAAATAAGAGAGGGTGGTTCCGGCGTGTAAAGAACTTTTTTGGTCGGAAGTTTCCAATCGAAAATTGCCTTAAAACATTTTACCATTACAGCGTTATCGCGTGTGACATTTGTCCCAAAAATGTCACACGTCGGTACTTGTGCAGTGGGTCATATCTCATCAGTTAAATAAACGATTGTAAAAAAACACTTCTCTATTTATACTTCTCGTCATAGATATAACCAACTTGCAATTTTTCTTTTCACAGAGTGCTCTGGGGAGGTCAGATGAGATTCGGTAAGAGTGTGTTGTCTGTTTTATTGTTTACGGCGGTTGTTCTTTTAAGCGGATGTGCAGAAGAGAGTATTACTGCAATCACCGATACCGATCCTTTTCTTAATTACCAGACATTAACAGTAAAACTAACCAATATTCCCCAGTCCATTCTTGGAGAAACGGCAACTGTTTATATCGCTGATGATGATGGATTGGTTACAACAGATATTCAGTCAGGCTCTCTTTCAGCTGATACCACAGAAATTCAGGTCAGGGTTCCCAGGGGTGGTCCCTTTGATATCTATGCACTGGTGGATACTTCTGAAAATTTTGATTTTTTGGAAGCTGCACAATTTCCCGAAGATGCGTATATTGCATTTTCATTGGCTGAATTTATCACCGGCAACGTATCAAAGGTGTTAAATGCCTGGTATCTGGTCGATGATGAGGGTGGTTTTAAGGAACCCGACATCGGTGTTTCAGACCCTGATACCACTACTTCCGGTGGCGATTATGCAATTTTTGGCAATCTCTCCTACAGTATTGATAAATCCGACACATCACTTACTATTTCCTGGCCGACTGTACCGGGAGCTTCGCTTATGAGTGTTGTACAATGGGCACCCGGAGACACTATTCCCGACCTGCCTGGGGACAAACAGCTTAGCACAACGGTGTTTGGTGATACCACCTATTGCGTTTTTCACGCCAATAACCATGGAAGTTTTATCCGACGGGTTGATCTGGATTCCACCTATTCGTTCACCGTACGGGTGCTTTCAGGATCAAGCTATGTCTATTCTGATACCATTATCGTTCATTTTACCATTGAATCTTCAGGGGATAACAGTGGAGGTAATGGTGGAGACGGTGCGGGGTACGGCTTTGAGGAGGGGGATTTTTCCGATATCTGGGCGTTCAGCGGTGATGCTGAGTGGGTTTTAGATTTTGATGAGAAAGCAACTGGGGATTTCTCTGCACGGTCAGGGGGTATCTCTCATAGTCAGAGTTCAACAATGTCATTTACTGTTGAAGTTGAGTCAGGGAGCAGGATGTCTTTTTGGAGAAAAGTCTCTTCTGAACAGCATGCTGATTATCTTGAGTTTTATATTGATGGTGTAAGACAAGACCGTTGGTCAGGTACTCTGGATTGGTCACAGGTATCCTATCCGGTGGCTCCTGGCACGCGAACGTTCAGATGGACCTATGCCAAGGACTATCTTACCTCTCGGGGATCAGACCGAGCCTGGATAGATGGTATAGTTTTTGAGACCGGTGGTATTGTAGAGTTTCAAGCAGCTTCGTTTATACCAGACGGTGATATTTATGGCACCTCTGCCATCACCGAAGACAACAAAACATTGTATTACATGTCAAATGGAACCCTCTATTCTGTTGATATTTCTGACCCGGAAAACCCCGTTTCGGGTGGAAGTGCACCCAGTAATATCGGTGGTGGTACTGTGGTGATTTATAACGATATACTGTTTGCCAGCGGTGCAAACTATATGAGTGTTTATGATATCTCAAGTCCGTTATTGCCGGTAGTGATAAGTGCTGATATAAACATTGGAACCATAAATGACGCAGTGTTTACCGAAGATGGGTCGGTTTTTATCACCGCCCATGATTATGGAGGAATCATTTTCTGGGATATGTCGTCGACCGAAGCTTTGACAATGGAAGACACTTTGGCACGTTTCATCAATAGGGATTATTATGATAAAATTTATGATGTTCATTCTATTTTACTCGATGAAGAATCCAACATTCTCTGGGTGGGGCATGCCCAGGGGATAAGTGCCGTTGATGTGAGTGATTATTCTGATCCTCAACAACTTGCGATTGAAGGAGTTATGCAAGGCTACAGTAATCCCATAGCTGTAGGGCAGGGGGTAAGAAGCCTGCATCTTTTGGGCCGTCAGCTCTACGGAGCATCAAACAGTTTTGGAATAGTACTATTCGATATCAGTGATCTTTCTGCGATTACCAGGGAGAGAATTGAGGTAGTTGGTTTTAATGAGTATGAGCCAAGGGCCAACAGAGTCACCAAGATGTACATTGATCCTCAGACAATGATTGGTTATTGCGAGGATTTCGATGACGGTCTCTTTATTGTGGATCTTTCCGACTCAAGCAATCCGGAGCTTTTGGCAACGTTCTTTGTGCCATCCGGACAGTCGGTGATGCACTCCCTTGCAGTAAGCAGTGATTTCACCTACTCTTTTCTGGGGCGGGGTAATCACTTAGAAGGTCATCCGCTGATTATAAATGAATGGTAGAAAACCGACTGATGTTAAGACATTGAGAAGGGTGTTGGTATCCTATTTTGTTGTTTCGGGAGCGAATTTAAGGTTTTAGTTGGTGAGATGTTAAAAAAGAGGTGCTGTGTGTTCGTTGGGGCTGCAGCATCTTTTTTTTTGTTGGAGTCGGGGACGGACTGTTTTTATCAACCCAACACCTCAAAGCAAAGCGGGCTATACTTGTCTGATTTTTTTGTACTATTTCAGGCCTTTTTTTTAAGGAGTGATATTCGAAGATGTGGTTGAGGAGATTCCTTTAGATGCTACACTACTCTTTTGAAAACAGTGGATAAAATGTCTAGCACCGGAGATCAATTTTTGAAAAGCTTGGTACATGGTCTTGTGTTATCATTCACTTTATGCAGGTTTCAGACTGCTCCAGTGTCATGATGTTATGTTTTTCTTGCCTTGCAGACCAGAAGCACGCCGGCTAAAGTTCCCAAAGTGTTAAACAGTAAATCTGCCATCTGTGAGCTACGGGTAGGAAGTGTGATCTGAATGATCTCTATGGATAGACTTATCAGAAGTCCACTTAGGACAGCAAGCACAGCGGCTTTTCTAGGCTGTTTTGAAAATATCGTGTAAAAAAAATAGGCCGCCACACCAAAAGGCAGAAACCCCCAGAAATTTACAAGGATATCTGTAATGTAAGCTCTAGTGAATGTAAAATCCACCCATATTGGAACTAGAAAATCTCTTTTCAGAGCTCTGAATTTCCAGGGTACAAGGAGATCATTGTTTCCCATTCGATCATAAATGTTGTTGTTTTCCCGGTTAGAGAGGTTATAGAATAGGAATGGGGTCTTTGATTCGGTATAGTCAAGTGTGCCAAGGTGATAGCGATGATAGTGCTCCTTGATAAGGTTTTCCGGTAGTTTTTGGGTATAAAGCGCAAAGGTGGAGATCGTTCCCCTCCAGGCGTTGGTCCCCGAAGGACTGTTACCCATTACCATTTGGGTTCCGGATTTGAATATCGCCCCGATACCACCAAGAACATTTGATTCGCGCACAAGTTTGCCGTTTATATAAATTGCACCATGGTCACTTGCTGAAGCTATTGTGATAAAAAAGTCATCTTCAACGGATAATACCGAACTGCTTGATATTTCATTGAAAGGTTTTTCACTCGTCGTTTTGTCATAACTTCTGATTAACAGAGACTCTTTCCATTGACCGATAGTGAGGAGGATGTGGTTATTATCAATAAAAGAGAATATTAGGGGGACGTTTCTTTGGGGCAGCGAAGAAGGGGTGAGTGCAAATTCAAGAGTGACAGAGGTGATTTGAGGCACTTTTATTTTATCCTCGGTGAAAGCGATGCCGATCGGTCCGAATTTCAGGCCACTATTAACGTTTTCAACCTGGTTTTTGGGAAAGAAATTAAAAGGACGGAGTCCGAAATAGTACAGTCCGCAGGTGATGAAGATGAAGAGTGAAAGGAGGGGGAGGTGTTTGGTTTGAATCTTTTCCATAGTGGTTGGGGAAATCAAAGATTGTGCCTGGATAAGGGGGGAGGGGACGGACTTTTATTATTAGAATAATATTCATGATAAAACTGAGTTACCCAATTCATAAATTGTTAGTAGTTTATTTTTCTAGTAGATCTGGGGTACCTTTGGATGTATAGTACATGAAGATATTGAAAATGGCAAAACAGGCAATCCTATATGCTGTTTTATAGTATTCGGTTCTTTCTTTATGTTGATAAATACCGAAAACTACAGAAATTCTCTTTCTCAGTATAACTTATCACCTATCTCTATCATCCTTGATACCGGGCTGGCAGTTATTTTCAGATAGCGGGCAATAACTGAAAGCGGAATGAGTTCTTTTTTATACAGGTGATAACAAAGTTCGGTACGTGCTCTTGATTTTTCATTG
>SKJJ01000154.1 GCA_007115975.1 Chitinispirillum sp. | reverse complement strand
GCAGTTCGTCAAGCTGAGCAGGTTTTACTCTCATCACTGCTGTTTCTTCATTGATAAGCTTTTCTTTAAGCATATCCATTGCCATGTTCAGCGCAGCAGTTCCGGTTCTTTTACCGTTACGTGTCTGAAGCATCCAGAGTTTTTCTTCCTGAATGGTGAACTCAAGGTCCTGCATATCATTATAGTGTTTTTCCAGTTTTTTCTGGATAGTATCAAGCTCTTTGTAAAGCTTTGGCATTCTTTTTTCAAGTGAACGCAGATGACGGTTATGCTCACCCTTTGTTGATTCATTAATAGGCGCAGGAGTACGCAGACCAGCAACAACGTCTTCACCCTGAGCATTAACAAGGTACTCACCGAAAAACTTGTTTTCTCCTGTAGCAGGGTTACGGGTAAAAGCAACACCGGTAGCAGAAGTCTCACCCATATTACCAAAGACCATAGCCTGTACATTAACTGCTGTACCCCATTCTGCAGGAATTCCTTCAATACGGCGATATGAAATAGCACGTTTTCCGTTCCAGCTCTTGAAAACAGCACCGACACCACCATAAAGCTGTGCCCGTGCATCATCTGGGAAATCCTTACCCAGTACTTTTTTAACCGTAGCTTTAAACTGGTCACAGAGAAGTTTAAGGTCCTCGACAGTCATGTCGGTGTCGAGTTTATACCCCTTCTTTTTCTTGAGATCAGCCATAACCTTTTCAAGCTGATGACGAATACCATGTCCTTCTGCAGGCTCAACACCTTCAGATTTTTCCATCACCACATCAGAATACATCATTATGAGCCGACGATAAGAATCGTAAACAAATCGCTCATTGTCTGTTTTCTTGATCAGGCCAGGGATAGTGGCAGAGGAGAGCCCTACATTAAGCACCGTTTCCATCATACCGGGCATGGACATTCTTGCACCTGAACGACATGAGATCAGCAGAGGATTTTTGGGGTCACCAAAACCCATACCCATGACCTTCTCCACTTTTTTCATAACCTTGTCAACCTGCTCTTCCATTCCCTGGGGGAATTTCATTTTGCTGTCAAAGAAATCGACACAACAAGCAGTGGTAATTGTAAAACCTGCAGGAACTGGAAGTCCCAGATTACACATCTCAGCGAGGTTTGCACCCTTACCACCGAGAAGATTTTTCATGTCAGCTTTTCCATCAGCTTTACCGGGTCCGAAGAAGTATACGTACTTTTTGGCCATCAAATCCTCCACATTTTATGTTGACAGTGTAAAAAGAAAGTGAAATAGGTGAAAATCAACATTACAATATAAATACTTTGCCAGCAATCATCAAGTGCAAAGAAGCATATGAACCGATAAACTAAATTTTTATTTGAAACTCAAAGTACATAATTATAAATTTTATAGATGAAACGACACTCTATTGTTCTGCTTATACAGCCCTACAAAAACGGCCTTATCCCTAAAGTGCAACTGGAAGAATCGATAAACCGCTTTGCAGATAGGCTAATCGCTCTATGCTCCAAACATACCCACCTTAGATATAACATTATCCTGCCCGCATACATTCTGGAACATATCGACCCCCTTAAACTGCCTCAACTACGGGAACTATTCAATAAAAACATTATCGAATGGCTCCTTACCGGGTACACAGAACCGTTTGTAAGTTTTTCTCCAGACTGGCTCACATCAGAAAACATCCGCCACGGGATCTCTGTTTTTAACCAGCTTACCGGAAGTAATCCAGCAGGCTACTGTCCTCCGTTTTCCAATTGGGAACCTTCACACATTGACATTCTGAGCTGTACCGGAATCAAATACTCTGTTATTTCCAAAGGTGTACTTGCTAAGGATACGCAAAACAGCTGTGGCTACTGGATCACCGAGCATACCGGAAATTCAATGGCAATTTTCCCGGCAACAGTCTTCTGCAGTTGCGATGCACCGGCCCGCCCCATAAACTGGATAGAAAAGGAGCTTAAAAACAGAGAGTGCAAAACAGACCTCCCTGGGGTGGTAATTTTAAAATACCTCCTACCCCTAAACGGTGATACCGAAACAGACCCCTACGCCTGGCTTGAAACAATCAGTTCAGGTCTCAACCGAAAGATCCTCCATTACCACCCCGTCCGTATTCAGGATATACTGGCAAACAATGCACCTCTTGGGCTGCAGTACCTTCCCGCATCTCTTGCACCATCAAAAGATCAACCGGCGAACATATTTTTCCGCAACTATCTTCACAGCCACGATCAGTTCGGCATTCTTCAACGCAAGCTCACCGAAGCATGCCAGGAGGTTAAATCTCTCGAAGACCGCAAGCAGAAATCAAAGATTACCAAAAAACTGTTCATGGTTCAGGATATCAACCGATATCTCCCTTCCGAAACCGCTGGTTTCACCTGTATCGAAGACAGGCTCTGGACTTACGGGGAACTCATAGGTATAGAGGAGGAGATTCAGTGCCACAAAGGGAACAACGGACAAATAAGGTTAATGGATTTTCTTCGCAACGGCTATAAGAGCATCATTCTTTCTAACAAGCACATAAAGGCGTATCTGGACCACAAAAAAGGCGGCCACATTTTCGCCCTTGACTACCTGGACCGAGCATATAACGTATGTGCCACCTATAATCCCCATGTTCGGACACAGCCTGACATCCTTGACCCAAGAGGGACACACTTCTCTTTCATGGATCACATCTATACCGACCTCACAGCTGCTGACGGTAATGACCAGTACCATCTCGATAAACCGGACTGTGGAAATTTTTCAGCTTCGCCCTTTGAATACACCTTTAAAAAAACCTCATCAGGTGCAAAGATTGTACTCAGCCGCCAGGGTTCTTTTGTAAATAACGAAAAACAATTTCCGCTGAGCATGGAAAAGGTATTCGGCCTTGAAGGAGAAAAATCGGTGCTTACCTTTGCCTACCAGCTCAGCAACCCCTCCATGGCCAATTACTCCTTTGTATTTGCAATAAGAATATCACTCGCACTGCCTGGGGTGACAAGCGGTAACTCAAGACTAATCTACAGAAATGAATTCCAAACAATTGGTGCCCAACCAATGCAGATAAATAATATCAACTCCTGGGTAATACAGGACAAGAGTGCTGGAACAGCGCTCCATTTTTCAACACCCAAAAAGACCACCATACTTCTTAGCCCCTCCTGCAGTTCTGAGACTCCCAACGAACCCACTCTCTCCAATGGTATCACGCTATCAATTGTTAATCCGGTAACTATTGATGTAAGTTCTTTATGGTCTTTTATGGGAAAAATCACCTTTCGCAAAGCCAGATTCAAAGGACAAAGTGATGATCTCATTTGAATCACTGGACATTACCCTCGAGAGCAGGGGTAATACAATATGGCTTATTCTTTCTGGCCCCTTCAATAATGAAGAAGTCCCAAGTATCGATGAGAAGATCAAACGACTGATAAGTGACGGGATCAGAAGCTTTGTGTTTGATCTGGAAAACATAACAATGATCGATACTGACGTTGTACCGATGTTCCTGAATCTTTGCAACATGATAAAAGGCAAGAGCCGGGAGGTAAAACTGGTCTTCAAAAACCGCGTCGTGCACAGAGCGTTTTCTCCCTATATACATCTGCTGCCGATTTATGCAGATGTAAATACAATTGAAAAACACGGCATTATCAATGCTATAAAGAAAACCAGCCGATCGCTTTCCAGAAAAACAGGTTTCCGTATTTCCAAACCGCTTGCCGGGTTCTTACTTGTAGTTCTCTTCGGATGGTTTTTCTCTCTTCTTTATATTATTCACATCCAGAATGTAAGAGTTCATGAACAGGAACTGGAGCTTCAGGAGCTAACCCACCGCAATGAGAAAACATCCATGGAAGTGGAATACCTCCGCGAACGAATTCGTCCCCTTGAACAACTTGGTATTGTTCGTGAAAAGTCAAAATAGCATCACTCAGTTGGCAGAGACAAACAAACAGCCCTCAGTGGTCAGAAAATTCTTTTCATCGAAAGATGTTTGGATCTCAGAACTTACCGCATACATCCTTCTTGGTATGCTGCTTACTTCCCTGCTTTTGGTGTTCTCAGTCATTCTAAACCAGGAATTACGGCTCAGAAACATAAACAGAGAATTAACCAGTCTAAAAAAAGACCAACTACGCCTCATGGGAAAACACAGTGAAATTTATGAGCGACACCAGATACTCACGCTTCTGCATGAAAAGATCAGATACCGAATACAGCCGTCAATAATAAGCCAGCTAACAGATGTGGTTCTGGCCAACAGCCGTCAATTCGGATACGACCCTGTACTTCTGCTCTCTGTTATCGCTGTTGAGAGCTCTTTTAACCCCCATGCACTGGGACGTTTCAGAAGCGGTACGCTCAGCGGGGCTCTTGGGCTTATGCAGATCAAATATGAGACAGCTCTCGAAGTTGCAGGGTTTCTTGGCATTAAAAACCTTACCCCAGAAGACCTGTTTGACCCTGAAATAAATCTTGTCATCGGCACTGCATACTTAACCAGACTGATCAGCCAGTTTAGAAGTTTTAAATTAGGGCTGCTTGCCTATAACCAGGGGCAGGGGACCATTAGAGGCACACTCTTTCGAAACGAGCCATTATACGTGCGGTATTATGAAAAAGTGATCGAACACTACTACGAGATGAGAGCAATTCTTGACAGCAGTGCTACGCCAGATTTTGGTCCGAACGAAGGTGGGATTATCCGCGAAAGCCCAGGTAGTTAAGACCAACCGCCTTCACCAACCTCTTATCGGTGTGCCAAGACTGCTCATCCTTTTTAACTTCCCATAATTGTATGGCTGCTCAGAAGCGGCTACTGTCGTTTGACTTTCATTTGCCCAGACAGAAACGTGCTATTGTACACTCTGTTGCAACTCTCCTGAGCTTGAAGTTTTCTGGGGCTGCAATGGCGCACAGCGGCAACTACTCTAACGGTACTCAACGCCATCAACCCGCAGCCTTATCCCCTCTTTTCTCTGCAACGGCGTAAGTGTAAGCACCTCAACACCGCTCTCTGTCACCACAACAGTATGCTCAAACTGCGCGGAAAGTGATCCATCCTTTGTACGCACAGTCCATTTGTCTTTGCGGTCGGTTACCACCTCATACCCCCCAAGGTTTATCATGGGTTCGATTGTAAAGGTCATGCCGGGAGTGAGGATAATACGTTCAGTATGTGGTTCTATGTGATGATAAACAGTGTATTCTTCATGAAACTTCAATCCGATTCCATGTCCGGTGTACTGTTTTACAACAGAGCACCCCTGTGATTTAACAAAAGGCTCTATGACCTCGGCAACTGCCATAAGCGGCACTCCCGGCCTCACCGCATCGATTCCCAGCACCAGTGCCTTTGCCGTCACATCAACCAGGTGACGGGCTTTATCTGAAACCTCTCCTATAAAGAATGTCTCTGAGCTGTCCCCGTAATATCCCCCAACTATGGTGGTTAGATCAATGTTGACAATGTCACCGTTTAAGAGCACCTCATTACTGCGGGGAATTCCGTGACATACAACCTCATTGCGTGATGTGCATACAGACTTTGGAAATCCCCTGTAGCCAAGACAGGCAGGTTTATGCCCATGCTTAAGGGTATAATCGTGCACTAGCTGATTTATCTGCTCTGTGCTCACCCCTTCCTTTACAAAATCCCTTATGTAGTCCATCAGCTCGCCATTGAAAACACCCGCTTTGCGCATACCTTCAATCTGCTCTGCACTCTTTACGAACCCATTGCCAGTGCTTTGGGGTGGCTCCTTTTTTTGCTGTCTGTTTTGATGGTCAGAAGACAGGTGACACTTTTTATACTTCTTGCCACTGCCACACCAGCACGGCTCATTTCTCTCTGTCATATCGAAATCTTTGATACCTTTCAACGCAATATTTGAATTGTTTATCCTTTGTAGCGGACACGATCGAGGAAAACCTCGTGGATTTTTCCGTTACTTGCAACCATTCCGGTTGAATCCAGAAATGATGCCTCCCCTACTCTGTCATTAACTACTCCACCAGCTTCTTTGACAATCAAAGCCCCCGCAGCGAAATCCCAGGGCGAAAGCATATACTCAAAATATCCATCAAAACGCCCGCAGGCAAGCCAGCACATATCAATTGCAGCACTGCCCGTTCTTCTTATGCCCCTGACATTGTTTTTAAAAAGAGACCTTACCGATTCAAGCGTTTTATCCATAATTTCACCTCTTTCGTAATAAAAGCCGGTGGTAACTATAGCCTCCTCAAGGGTGGAGCGGTTCGAAACAGCTATTGGAGAACCGTTGAGAAAAGCGCCTCCCCCCTTAATGGCGGTAAACAACTCATCCCGTTCCGGATCATAGATCACCCCGCACTTAACATCGCCCTTTTGTGCATACGCTATTGACACACAGTATACCGGGATACCGTGAGCAAAATTATTTGTCCCGTCAAGCGGATCGATAACCCAAAGCTCATCAGCTTCCAGCGCTCCTCGGGTTTCACTCTCTTCACCGTAAAGCACTGAGAGAGGGAAGTTTTCTTTTAGAATGGTGCTTATGAGCTCCTCCGACTTGACATCTGCCTCAGTGACAAGATTGTTCAGGGCTTTTTCAGCTATTCCGGCCTTGCCCTTCATCCCCCGTATATACTCTCCGGCTTTAAGCGCCGCACCTTTTGCTGTCTCAAGCTGCTCAAACATAATACCCTTTTTCCCTTGCGGTTTAAAGACTAACTCGTTTCTGTTTGGAACAATCCCATCTTCCTTCCTGCCTTCTCAGAAATGACGACCGAGTTGTTGTATCGGGTACTCATCGAAAAAAGAGGTAAAGACATGATAGATTTCCACTGCCGTTTAAATTAGAATAGTATGGTACTGGTGCTAATAACGCACAACTTTCATAGTTCATTCTATTCTGAATACAAACGGCTTACGCACCCTTTGTGGCATTAATCAACCCGCCTGCAAGTACAAGCTCCTTTTCACGCTCAGTGAGCTCCACCCGCAAATTGAAAGTCGCCCCGTCCGATTCACGTTTTATAGTAACAGCGTTTCCATCAGCTATACACTTGCGAATATCTGAAATCTCGAGCAGATCACCCTTCTGCAGTGCCTCATAATCTTCTCTGCTCTCAAAAACAGCAGGAATTATACCGAAATTAACAAGATTTGCACGGTGAATCCGCTCCATCGAACAAGCCACAACCATCTTTACCCCAAGATACATCGGGCAAATCGCCGCATGCTCCCTGGATGAACCCTGCCCGTATGAATCACCGGCAATGATAAAATTGTAAAGACCACTATTTTTATTCTGGAGCGCACGGGAAGAGAAGTCGGGCGCTTCACGCTCAAACACATACTCTGCATACTTTGGAATATTGGAGCGATACTTAAGCCTGTTACCTGCAGGCATGATATGGTCGGTGGTGATCTTATCGCCCACCTTTACCGTAACCTCCCCTTTAAGTAATTCCGGAAGAGCGATGTTTACCGGAGGATCACCAATATTTGGTCCCCTGAAAATATCAACCTGATCGGGTTTTTCAGAAGGAGGCAGTATCATACTGTCATCGATTGTGAACTGTGAAGGCTGCTCAATGACAGGGTAGTCAAAATTCTTGAAGTATTCTACAGGATCGGCCATCTCTCCACTCAGTGCAGCTGCCACAGCCACCTCAGGAGAGGCAAGGTAGACCTGGGCACTGGTGGTTCCGCTGCGGCCAAAAAAATTGCGGTTTGACGTCCTCACCGACACCGCATCCGTACCAGGAGCAACGGAGTTTCCAATGCAAAATCCACATGCACTCTCAAGTATCCGTGCACCAGAGGCAATAATATGTGCCAGTCCACCGTTTGCACTCACCATCTGGAGCACCTGCCTTGAACCGCAGGCCACCCCTAAGGTCAAGTTTTCTGCAACCTTTTTACCTTTAAGAAGTTTGGCAACAAGCATTATATCACGGTACGATGCGTTGGTGCAGGAGCCTATCAGCACCTGATCAACTTTTATTCCCTTAAGCTCACTGAGTTTCTTTATGTTGCCCGGAGAATGCGGACAGGCGGCTCGTGGCTCAAGTGTTGACAGATCAATCTTTATCACCCGGTCATACTCTGCATCAGCATCAGCCTTAAGCTCCCTATAACTTTTCGCTCTGCCCTGTGCCTCCATAAACACACGGGTCTTTTCATCAGATGGGAACACCGAAGTTGTAACCCCAAGCTCTGCTCCCATATTGGTGATTGTTGCCCGTTCAGGTACACTCAGAGACTCAACACCCTTTCCACCGTATTCTACTACACAACCCACATTGCCCTTGGTTGAAAGGATCTCCAGAAGAGCAAGAATCACATCCTTGGCCGCAACCCAGGGCCGTAAAACTCCTTGAAGTTCAACTTTTATCACCTTCGGATAGGTAAGAAAAAATGGGCCACCTCCCATGGCAACCGCCACATCAAGACCGCCTGCACCAATTGCAAGCATACCGATTCCTCCACCGGTGGGCGTATGGGAATCACTGCCCAGCAGAGTTTTACCCGGAACACCAAACCGTTCCAGATGCACCTGGTGACATATCCCGTTGCCCGGTTTCGAAAAGAGTATTCCGTATTTTGCTGCAACGGTCTGGAGGTATTTATGGTCATCGCCGTTTTCGAAACCCTCCTGAATGGTATTATGATCAACATAGGATACCGACACTTCGGTTTTCACCCTCTTGAAGCCCAACGCCTCAAACTGCAGGTATGCCATTGTTCCGGTGGCATCCTGAGTTAATGTCTGATCGATTTTTATACCAGCTTCCTGTCCGGCCTGTGCTGTTCCGGTTACGATATGATCATCAAGAATTTTCTGTACGATATTCTTACCCATTATGTGATCCTTTCAAGTAGAGATAGACATGGAAGTTGAAAATAGAAGATTATTACGTTTTAGACAACAAATAATGGATGAAGCAAGAGATTTAACACCAACGGCGCTAAAGAGCACAAATAATATTTATAAGGATTTCAGTGGCAGGACAATGCAATGATAAGAGGTTTTTATCACACGCGATGCACCGGGGAGGGGATGCACTCTTGCAGCATCTCTTTTTTTACTCTTGCACTTTTTGCGCCACTTAGACAGGACTCAGTTCAACATTCTCCGGTGAGCCTCTCCAGACAATCAATCACTCACCTGATGCCCTCTGAAAACATCACTCACCCTGATTGGCCGGGTCATCGCTTTTATTACCGGCCTGATACTTACCGGCTGGGTCATCCATTTTAACACCGGGCTGTTACCCACCGGTTGAGTTGCAAATTCTTTAACCGGTGCAACGATGAGCCCCCATTGAATTGATTGGACCGCCAGCTTTCTTTTGGGCTCAAGCGCCCGGAGGGTATGCGATTTGTTATCCTTTGTACGAAACAGAAAAAAAATCTCACCGTGAAGGGATAGAAAGCACTCCTCCAGAGTTGATTTCCCCACTGCAGGGTGTATCGCTTTAAATTTAGCCTTTGCCTTGTTGATTGTCCGCTCTTTGTCGATCATTGTAACACCCACTCGTTTAGCGTGAACCTTCTTCTCCCTATCTAATACATACAACTCCGTTGCCCGGAATTTCAATCAGTAACTTAAAAGATTATGAGAGTCCTACGTTCGGCATAGGGGACGGACTCTTTTTATCGCCGAAGGGATACTCTTTTTATGGTTGATTTGTGATGCTAAGGGCTTGGAAGCTGTCCGTTCTTCTCGAAAAAAGCAGTCCGTCCCCTGTTGAGAGAGTCTATCACATAGTATATTGATATATTAACACAGGTGCCAGTGCCCTTTTTCCGGAGTACAATGATGACCCTTCAACAAAAAGAAGACCAATTCATCAAGAAAAATATTCAGGCAGAAGATGCCATATCCCAAAACAGATTATCCGATGCTGCAGAGATTCTTGTTGCTATTGTGGAAAAAGATCCTCAGAACTGGAGGGCATTTAACAGTATGGGGATCATTGCCTGGCTGCGCGAAGCCTGGATTGATTCATATACTATGTTTCACCGTTCCGTTACCATCAACCCAGGGTACACCGATGCACTCATAAATCTCTTTGATGCAGCTCTTAAACTAAAAAGGGTTGATCAGATTGAACACCTGTTTGCAACTGCTGCAACTGCAGAAGATGCAACCAATGAGGTCAAAATCATCTTTGAAAGTATAAAGGAGTATAGGGACGATATCTACTACACCCCGCGGGGACTTTCGGTAGGGATCTACTATCAGCTGGTCGAAGAGGGGCGCAAAGAGATGGATGAGGGCAATCTCAACAGCGCACTTGATCGATTTACCGAATCTCTTGAAAAGGATGGTCGAAATCCCCTGGCCTACTGCGGTCTTGGCATTATCTCCTACTACCAGGGGCGCTATGAAGATGCCTACACGTTCTTCACCGAATCAATAAAACTCAATCCATTCGACCACGACACCTTTCTGAACCTTTTGGATGCAGCCGTTGCCGGAGGGCTTGAGCTTGAAGCATACGAGCTTTTTAACCTTTTCAGAAGTGATTATCCGGCACTGGAACCACTTGCCCAGGAGTTTGAAAAACTTGCTCCAAAAAAAAAGTAAAAAAAAAGTCAAGTGCTGCCTTTTAACTGCCGATACTATTATTGAAATACCCAGCAAACTCATGCACCTCCCTTGTGTGCGCAAATGCTTTGCCTCATCTTCCCCAAAGTCTGAGGCGGGCATTAAAAGAGTTAAAAGGGTTTTATTAACATAAAAGCGGGCGCTTTTAAAAGCGCTCGTTTTTTTATTTTCCATTTCACTTCCCCTCGACACCTGACCGGTGCATTATCTTCTCTGTCACTGGCAGAGCATATTTTCACTTTTAAGAAAAAAGATACCGGCCACACATATACAGTCTCTTAATGGAGTGTAGCTGCTCTTACAATGCCTCCGGCGCGCCCAAACCATCCATCTCCACCTCCTTACCTCCCCTGGCTGCACTTTTTCGCCCTTTTCTCCACTTGCAACCCTGCACAATGATATTTTTACAACTGATTGAACTGGTTCAAAAAAAGTGGCCGACGTTTCTCTTCTTCAGAAGTATCTATTATGCAAACCGGAAAACACCCACTCCAAATAACCATACTCCTTATTTTTCTCTCTTTGCTTGGAACTGAAGCCAAATCAAGGGCACCCCTTTCAACGGGGTCTTCCAGGGTCACACCAGAAATTCCCCATGATTTCAGTATCAGAGATTTCGAGCAGAGAATGAGTCCCTACCTCAACCAACGGATAAAAAATATCCGTAGTGGCAGGAAGAATCTCACAGCAATCCCCAATGAATCTGATATTATTACAATTGCAGCAGTGTGGGATAAACTTAGCCCCACCTTTTTATCCCTTTACCAATCAGCTACAGGTGTACCGGAGGATTTTCAACACTATGTCTCACCGCGGGGGCTTTTTGAAATCTATTACACCACTTCGGGCTCCGACAGTGTTTCGGCAGTCGATACCATGGGATACGGCGAGGATAGAAACTGGCGCGAGGTAATCCAGGAGCCAAACGGTATTCCGGATTATGTTGATGAACTGGCCTTTGCGCTGGACAGTTCATGGTCAATGATAGTGGAGAGATTTGGTTTTAAGGAGCCCATACCACTGGTAAATGAGCGGTTTCCTTCAGACCGCTACAAAGTGGTGATCAATTCCATGCCCCAGGACTATTACGGCCTTACATTTGTACAGGGAAGAGATCCTCAGTCTGCCCAGCGTGGATTTATGAGCTATATAGAGATACGCAACGACTGGTCTGATCCGTCATGGTCATCACTGGGATATGATACCAACCCTGAAAACGCACTCAGAATCACCGCAGCACACGAACTGTTTCATGCCGTGCAGTACTCCAAAGTATGGGAGGTCGACAATTTCATCTCACTCGACAATTTCCCAATCGGCTGGACCGAGGGAACCGCGGTACTCATGGAGGACCTGGCTTTCAGCTATGTAAAGGATTATCTGCAGTATGCAAATCCCTATTTTCTTAACCCCACTATCGCTCTTCTGGACCACCGGTTAACAAGTCGAACCGAATACACCAACTCTCTATTGACAAAATTCATCGCTGAAAAGATCGACACATCAGAAAATGTCGACTTCATAAGAACTATGTATACCAATAATTACAACCAGAAAATATCGTTTCACCAAAACCTTCACTCCGTTTCGGCTCATTACAACAGAACCTGGGCCTGTATTCTCAATGATTTCCACACCCAAAGCTATTTCACCGGTTCCCGCGCCGACAGTTCCAGGTTTATCTCCGATGCAGAGTTGATGGGTACCTGGAATCTGCACACAGGTAACAATGTGATTCATCAGGAATTTATCCAGCCCTACGCTATGAGATACTTCTCTATCTCCCCTCAACACTATCACAATGACACACTGTTTTTGACGTTAAACGGAGAAACAGGTTCACAGACCGATTGGTCGACTAACCCACCTTGGGCAGCACGGGCAATTTTGTCTGATAATAGCGGTTATCATATTAAGACGCTCTCTTTCAATGACAGTGCTCAGGCTGAGCTCACTATAAACAGCTGGAAATCATATGAAAAGATCATAATCGTTGCAACCAATGCAGACTCTTCACAGCGACGGCAATTTCAGGTTTACTTTCAAAAGGATACCATAAGCTACGAAAAGGATGAGATCGTTACTCTTAATGCGCAAAAACGGGGTAAATCCACTGCGGCAGTTCACATGCAAGCCAGCGAGCAGCTTCGTGGAGCTATTGACCTTAATGTTAATGATTCTCTAGAGGAGTCTGTCGATGGAAACACTATAGCGGTTTCAGGTATTTATCAACTCTCTTTTCCTCCTGTCTGGAAGGGAAATACCATTATTGACTTGTCTGTAACTGTTCCCAAAAAAATATTTGCCGATTTGCGCATAGCTGCCGCTTCATCACATCTCTACTTCAAAGGCAGTAGCTCCAGTGAGTGGGAAATTGTGGATGCAGACAGAGTTTCAAAAACAGATTCTGTCATGTGGCGCCTCCCGGTGACAGAGCCCGGCTATTATACCGTTTTGGTGCAGATGCAGAGTCCATCTGCTACCGGCAAAACGGTTACAGTGTTTCCCACGACAGTTAAATTGTCCAGGCCAGCCGACAGAGTCCGTATACAGGGAGAAGACATTTACCAAATACGGATATTCACGATGGACGGAACACTGCTTGTAAATCATCGCTACTCTGAATCCTCTCCGGAAGTGATCCGTCAGACATCAGAGAACAATTTTGAGTGGCTGCTCAAAAACAGTTCCAGGAGGTTCGTGGTTCCGGGACTGTACTACATCATTGTTGATCACAAGGCTGATCTGTTCGCAGTTTCGAAACAATACCGAACAAGGGTAGTTGTACTACCATGAATGAATGCCACAAAGCCCCGTGTAAGAAACACGGGGCTTTGTGACGGGGTAATGGGTTAATTCATACCGACACTTCCCCAAAACCCCCTCCTTACCCTAACGGGTTTACGTCCCCAAAGCACAGATATTCCTACTGTGTGCTGTTTTGGAGTGGAGGCAATTGGGTATGGCTGCACCCTCCCCCTACAATTTCTGCACCGACACAATCACCAAAGCCTGTATCCCTTCACCCCGCCCGAAGGCACTGAGCCCTTCACCCGTTGTAGCGGTAAAACCAACCTGCTGGACAGATATGGAGAGCAGCTCGGCAACAGACTGCTTCAAAGATGGAATGTGTTTTGACAAATGAGGGCGCAGCGCCTCCACCGATACCGAAACATGATTAATCCTAAAGCCCTCCATTGTTTGGAGCGCCTTTTTAAGATAAGCCCTGCTGTCGGTGATCCCCTCTTCAAGACACAGCCGGTCACTTACAGCTCCAAGGATATTCACCCCGCTTATCCCCGAAAGAGCATTGGTTATGGCATGAAGCACCACATCGGCATCACTGTTCCCCTCCAGACCAGGACATCCCGGAATCTCCACCCCTGCAAGTGTCAGGGGCTTTTTTGAATCCTGGTGCTCAAACCGATGAGAATCCTGTCCTATTGCACTAATAAACATCTATTTTCTCCTGAAAAAATTGACTGAAAACAAAAAAGAATCACCCAAAAGAAGAACTTGAGAAGCAGATAGGGGTACGAGAGTAAATGAGATAGTAGAGTAGATCGCTTTTTTCAGTAAACGGACCTCTCCCTCTCTCTTGCCCAACCCTACCCTCTCAGCGCTGCTTCTCTGTTCCCTTAGCGAACTCAGCGTCTTAATCTCTATCTCTGCTCCTCATTTCTATGCTCAAACACAAGCTGCGCCCGTGCAGCATAAAGAAATTCCAAAAACTGAGGATCCTTATAATCGGGATAGGTCCATGAAAAATGTCTGAAGACCCCTTTTCTGTAGTGAAGAGTGACTTCACCATAGATCCCTGCACCAAGATAGATCCGGTGAAAAAAGTCCTTTGTTGATGCCAGGACCAGTTTATCCCTTGCCAAATACCCCGGATCAAGATTAATCGTTCGCCTGCCATCAATCGCCCAGTCGTTTTCAAGCCTATTGGTGCTGTTTTTTATGGAGTCAAGATTATCCCTTTTTATAGGCACAGGAAAAATCGCATAATATTTCTCCAGCTCCTGCCCCATCTCTTCACTATAATAGTCGGACCAGATAAAAGGGACCGATCCGTAAAAACGTTCCGGTGTACCATAGCTGTGGGCCAACAGTTCCAGAACGGACTCTACCGTTGTACTCTTACGGAATGTGACCGCCATAAAGAGTTTAACACCCAGCGGTTCTTTTTCAACACCCATACAATCGTTTCCCTTTACAAAGATTAAACCGGAGGAGATCCTCCAATAACAGGTACTTTGCCCCTTAGTGAAAGTTCATTAATAAAATATATGTTATCACAATTCGAAATTCCGTTTCAGGCCTGTAAAACGAGACATTACAGCATGAAGCAGGAAAACAGGCCAACAGCACGTTGTTCTTGACTATTCCTGCTGTTTATTTGTACTTTATAATTCCTCAATCTTACATCGGGCAGGAGAAAAGTTGAAGTTTCAGATTTTACTCTCTCAAGCATCAGAACCAAAACAGGAGTCGCTTTTTGACTAAGAAATATATGTTTAAAGGTGGAGTTCATCCTGATCACAACAAATCTCAAACTGAAACAGTCCCGGTTGAGATATTCGCCGCCCCAGAGCGGATAGTGATCCCCCTGAGCCAACACATCGGTGCTCCTTCAAAGCCCATGGTTAAAAGGGGCGATAATATAGTAATAGGTCAAGTACTGGGAGAAACCGCAGGTTTCGTATCATCCCCCATTCACAGCTCCGTTTCCGGAACGGTTCAATCGGTAGGGCATTTTCCCCACCCGAACGGAAAACAGTGCATCGCCGTTGAGATTAAAAACAATTTCAAGGATGAAACGGCTACATTTTTCCCATTTGAAACTCCCTGGCGCGAAGCTGCTCCCGGGGAACTCATACAGAAAATAGCTTCATGCGGAATCGTCGGCATGGGGGGGGCGAGTTTTCCCACACATGTAAAGCTCTCTCCACCCAGCAACAAACCTATTGATACACTTATAATCAACGGTGCTGAATGTGAACCGTTTCTCACTGCTGACCACCGCCTGATGCTGGAACGGACAGAAGAGTTTCTTACCGGTGTACAGATCCTTAAAAAAATTCTGGCTGCAGACAAATGTATTATTGGAATCGAAGAAAACAAGCCAGACGCAATTGATTCGGTAAACAAAAAACTCTCTGACCCTCGATTCAAGGGTATTACTGTCGGAGTTCTGAAAGCGAAATACCCTCAGGGTGGAGAAAAACAGCTAATTGAGGCTATCACTTCCCGACAGGTCCCCTCAGGAGGCTTGCCTATGGATGTTGGGTGTGTTGTAGACAATGTTGGCACAACCGTGGCTGTACAGGAAGCAATCATTACCGGCAAACCACTCTACCAGCGGATTTTGACGGTTACCGGTCCCACAGTAGCGAATCCCAAAAACCTGCTTGTACGAGTTGGAACTCCTATAAAAGATATCCTTGACGCCTGCAGCGTAGATTTTTCCAGAACAAAGAAGGTGATAATGGGTGGCCCCATGATGGGTATTGCTCAATCGGATCTGGATGCACCAGTTATTAAATCAACCTCCGGGCTTCTTTGCTACGACAGGAGCTATCCGGGAATAAGGGCGTACCCCTGTATCAATTGTGGCAAATGCCTTAAAGCATGCCCCATGAAACTGGTTCCATCACGAATTGCAAAATATGTTGAAAACGACAAAATCGAGGATGCGATGGAATGGAATCTGATGGACTGCATGGAGTGTGGCTCATGCACCTATATATGCCCCTCAAAAATCAACATAGTTAATTATGTAAAGCTTGGTAAATACAAGGTCCAGTGTGAGCGTGCAGCCGCTAAAAAGTAAGATTCTACCGTTTTTCAGAGGATAAAAGACGCTATTATGGTAACACTACCCGATACAGAATCAACACAGTCACCAAAAATGCAACCTGCTGACAAAAGAAAACACGATACAGCCGGGTTGCTTCACCTCTCCTCTTCACCCCATATTAGGGATACTCAGACCGTTCCCGATATAATGAAATGGGTAATTATCGCCCTTGCACCGGCATTTGCCATGTCACTGACCTTCTTTACCTGGAGAGCATTCATTCTCACGGTGGTTAGTGTACTCTCTGCGATGGGTACTGAATGGGCTATTGCCCGGTTTTTCAAACGTCCCTCCACGTTAGGTGACTACAGCGCAGCTCTTACCGGGCTTCTTATCGCATTCAACATGCCCCCTTCAATTCCATGGTGGATGCCAATAACCGGTTCAGTGTTTGCCATTGGTGTTGCAAAAATGGCCTTTGGCGGACTTGGCGCAAACTTCATCAACCCTGCCCTGGCTGGCCGGGCCTTCATGATTGCCAATTACCCTGCTGCCATGACCGATTTCACCGCCCCGCACTTTGGGACAATAAGCGGCATAGATGGAGTGACCGGAGCAACGGTACTCACCTCAATAAAAGATGCCTTTGGCACTGGCAATTATGACCCGTCAGTTTTCAGCGAATCAATCTGGCCTCTTTTCCTGGGTAATGTGGGCGGATCTATTGGTGAAACTTCCGCTGTGGCACTTCTTTTGGGGGGAATCATTCTTGCCTTTAAAAAAATTATCGATATAAGAATCCCTCTTGTGTATATTCTCACCGTTTTTCTTTTGTTCTGGATTTCAAACGGTAGTGGTGGCTCTCTTTTCTCCTCCCAGGCAATGATTGCTCCTATTGTGCATATCCTTGGTGGCGGCCTGATGCTTGGGGCAATATTTATGGCTACCGACATGGTCACCTCGCCAATTACACCAAAGGGAAGATTCATTTTTGCCGCAGGATGTGGGTTTCTGACTTTTATGATAAGAAAATTCGGTGGCTATCCCGAAGGGGTCACCTATTCGATTTTGTTAATGAATCTAGTTGTTCCGCTTATTGACAGGTATACAAGACCCAAAATCTATGGAAAGGTCATTAAAAGTGATTGATATTCTTAAGCTTGCAATTGCACTGATGATAATTTCCATGGCCGCAGGACTGGCCATAGGAATCACCAACAGCAAAACAAAGGACCAGATTGCAGAGCAAAACCAACAGACCGTAAACGCATCGCTCCAGATGGTCTTCCCCGCAGGTCTGGAAATTACACCACTGCTGCAAGGAGGGGATAATCTGCCCGACACTTTTTGGGTGGCTCGGTCCAGTCAGGGTGTAGAGGGATACGCTTTTGTAATAAGCCAAAGAGGGTATGCCGGTGATATCAAGTATATGGTAGGTGTAGATACCAAGGGTAACATTACCGGTATTACGGTTCTTGAGCAGAGCGAAACTCCGGGGTTGGGATCAAGAATTACCGAGGAAGCTTCTGAGGATTACATCTGGACATTTCTTTTCCGCAAATCAGAACAATCAAAACCCTGGTTTACAGAGCAGTTTGAGGGGCTTTCAGTTTATGATCCTATCGGGATTGAAAAATCTATGGGCGAATGGCATACTCTTGACGATGAAAACCGACAGATACTAAAAAACAAAAACAGCGTAACGGCAATAACCGGATCAACTATCTCTACCCAGGCGGTCACCAACGGCCTTCAAAGACAGGTCGCACCCTATATGAACGCTTTGAAAGGAGACAACTAATCTATGTTCTCTGAAGAAGTCAAACGGGGTGTTGTACAGGAAAACCCCATACTGATTCTGGCACTGGGCCTGTGCCCGGCACTGGCTGTAAGTACTTCAATTCAAAATGGATTTGGAATGGGAGTGGCTGCAACCTTTGTACTTATATGCTCCAATGTCATTGTTTCCATCATAAAAAAATGGATCCCGGAAAAGGTGCGTATCCCCTGTTACATCGTAATCATCGCCACCTTTGTCTCCATACTGCAATTAGTACTGCAGGCACATTTCCCCGCACTCAATCGTCAGTTGGGGATATTTATCCCCCTGATTGTGGTAAACTGCATGATACTGGGAAGAGCGGAAGCGTTTGCATCAAAATCAAATCCAGTCCGCTCCTTCATTGACGGGCTGGTGATGGGGTTAGGATTTACCGTCGCACTCGTTATCCTCAGCTTTATCAGAGAGCTGCTTGGGGCAAACAAGCTGGCCGGACTTCTGGTTATTCCCCGATTTGAGCCCATGACAGCATTCATTCTTGCACCCGGAGGTTTCTTTACTATTGCACTGGTGATGGGGCTGATAAATTTTGTTCGCCTTAAAACCCAAGGAGCCCGCGGATGACAAGTCTCATGAGCATTATTCAGATATCCATTGCCGCTGTTTTTATACAGAACTTTGTACTGGCCCGCTTCCTTGGACTCTGCCCCTTTTTCGGGGTATCGAAAAAGCTCTCCAGCGCTACAGGAATGGGGATGGCCGTAGTATTTGTAATGACCGTGGCATCAATGTTTACCTGGATTATAAACGAACATATTCTCATGCAGTTTAACCTCGAATATCTACGAACGATTATTTTTATTCTGGTCATTGCATCGCTTGTACAGTTACTTGAAATGGCACTGCAAAAATTCTCCCCTGCCCTTTATGAAGCGCTTGGGATATTTTTGCCACTCATAACCACCAACTGCGCTATTCTTGGTGTTGCCATTCTCAATACCGGTGTTAATGAGTTCACCGGCAATAACTACTCCTTTATAGAGAGCATCGTTAACGGTATCGCTTCCGGTGTGGGATTCACCCTTGCACTGGTACTTATGGCTGGACTGAGGGAAAAACTTGAACTGGCGAATGTCCCCAAAGCCCTCGAAGGGCTCCCCATTGCCTTTATCACTGGGGGGCTTATGGCTCTGGCGTTTCTGGGTTTTTCCGGACTATCATTTTTTGCATCGGTTGGAGGATAAAACGTGGAGATTTTTCTGCCAGTAATAGTTGTTGGAATAATTGGCCTTTTCTTTGGGCTGGGGCTGGGCGTTGCCTCCAAAAAGCTCCATGTCTATATCGATCCTAAAATCGCCAGAGTACAGAATGCCCTTCCAAACGCCAATTGCGGTGCCTGTGGTTATCCTGGCTGCAGCGCCTTCGCCAAAGCCGTGGCACTGGGAAAAACTGACCCTCTGGGGTGTATTCCCGGAGGATCCAAAACAGCACATGAAATTGCAGATATTCTTGGTCTCGCCCCACAGGACTCAAAAGAGCCAATTATGGCAGTCGTTCACTGCAAAGGCGGAAAAAGTGAGGCAAAGGAACGGGCAATCTATGAGGGTTTAGAGGACTGTCACGCTGCTACACTGGTTGGTGACGGATCAAAGGTCTGCCCCAACGGATGCCTGGGTTTGGGAAGCTGCGCAAGAATATGCCCTTTTGATGCTATAGAGATAAACGACAACGGACTTGCTGTGGTGAATCCGGATAAGTGTACCGGATGCGGAAAGTGTGTTGGGGTATGTCCAAGAAATATTATCTCCATGATCCCCAAAGTTCACAAAATTTTCCTTGCCTGCTCAAATCATGAACGTGGCGCAAAGGTGAAAAAGTACTGCTCTGTGGGATGTACAGCATGCACACTCTGTGTTAAAGCCACTCCATCGGGTGCCATCTCAATGGAGAACAATCTTCCCGCACTGGATTACACCAAAGATGAAAACTTTATTCCTGCAGAGAGAAAATGTCCTTCCAACTGTTTTGTTGATCTGGTAAAGGTCAGGCCAAAGGCAAATATCGGGACAACCTGCGATGGCTGTGGTATTTGCCTTGATGCCTGCCCTGTACCAGGGGCGATAAAAGGTGAGAAGGGTGAAAGACATATTATCGACAAAAACCTCTGCATCGGTTGCGGAATTTGCCTCAATAAATGTCCCAAACACGCTATTGCCCTCTGGGGGGGGCTAGGGTATGATTACCACACCCAGATAGGAAAACGTCAGAGAAACACTTCAACCTGACCCAACAAAATCAGCCTTGGTCACGGGATCATCACCACTATCGGTTGGCCGCAAAAGCACAAGGTAAATGCGACGGCGGTACCGATTCCGCGGCGGAGGCCGGGTGACAGGGTACCAGGCTCACCTTTCTTTGACACATTTGTTGCAACAGAGACAAATACTCTCCCTATAAGTAACTGATTTTTTACATACCCAAAGCTTCATTTAAACACTTTTCTCACCTGTACCACTGAACCCCTTGATGATCAACGCCATACCCCGCCCACAACCTGTTGGGGCCATATTTATCTTGACATACAACCTATTGTTGTTTATACTATAACATACTCTCGCAATGGCATGCTAACGAGATACTAAAACCCCTTCAAGGAGATCAGCCATGTTTCTCAGAGCTTCGTGTTCACAATGCCCCTATCATGGTGAGTGTTCACAGAAAACGCGCATGTATATGAATTACTGCGGCTCAAAAAGAGAAGGGGTTGAGGACCAGATAAGAACCGCTGAAGTTGAATGTCGCCACCGAAGACGCTTTCTGTTCCGCAAAACATATCAGTTTGCCCCTCTACCAGGCTATAGCGCCGACAGCCTAAAACCAACTATGGGCAGCTGAGAGTTTCTTGCCAGTTGGTGTGTTGCATGATATAATTTTAGACTCATTAGAAACAGTATGAGTTTACTGAAATCATCTCTCTGTGCAACACGCTAAAACAGATGGCATATGTATATCACCATTTCACATTACATTAAAGTCATAGCAGTCGTTTTCTCATTGCTACTTTTTTCAGGATGCGGTGCTCGTTTAAAGACCGTTCCAGCTGAACCCCAATCGGATTACAGCTTGGAAATCGAGATTATCGAACCTGAAATCGATTCATCCTACCAGTATGCAGAGCAGTTGGAACAGGATTCCATCCCGACTCTTTTGGAAAAAGCTCTTAAAGCCTCAGAATCAGAGGATTTTTTCCAAGCTGACAGCCTGCTTCGACAAGCGGTCAAACTGGTCGAAACAAGCAGGGATTACGATGAAATAAGCTGGCTCCCCGTTGAGCAGTACCTTAACGCAATTGTTGAAATCTACACCAATCACCTGCCCAAAGATTACCCTATTCCTGAGCAGATCTCTGTGCTGGTGTTCCAGCAGCGGCTGTATCAGTCAATCGGAACCCTTGAAGTTGAACCCGAAGACAGTCTTATTCTGCTTCGCCTTGCTGCTCAGAGCAACCACTTTGATGTACCGGTAGTATGGAATGAACGGGTCCAGCAATCGCTGCTTTTTTTTATGAGGAGTCGCAGGGGTATCTTTGACCGGTGGCTGCGAAGAGCTGGGTACTATCTTCCTGTAAAGAAGCAGATGTTCGCAGATGCCGGACTGCCTCAGGATCTGGCTTACCTCCCAATCCTTGAAAGCGGCTTTAATCCCCACGCCTACTCCCATGCCCATGCATCCGGTATATGGCAGTTTATCCCTGCAACGGGTCGAAGATACGGTCTGCGGCAAAATTACTGGATAGATGAACGCAGAGACCCTCTTAAAAGCGCACATGCCGCCATAGGCTACCTTTCCAAGCTGTATGATGATTTCGGGTGCTGGTATCTGGCCCTTGCCGCTTACAACTGTGGCGAAGGCAGAATGGGCAGAACTATTCGCAGGGACGAAACAAACGATTACTGGGAACTTTCGCTGCCACGGGAGACCATGAACTATGTTCCCCTCTATTTGGCAACACTCATTGTAGCGAAAAATCCTGAAATCTTTAATTTTACTTTTTCTGAGGATTTCAGATTTGACCTGGACACTGTGTATGTAAATGACTGCATAGGGCTTTCAACCATTGCAGAGGGGTTAAACATTCCCCAAGACACACTGAAGCGAATTAACCCCCATATCCTCAGGTGGTGCACCCCCCCCGATATGGAAAAAATTCTTCTGTACCTCCCTGCAGGTTACGCTGAGCCGTTCAGAGAATTTTACCGCCAACTGCCTGATGAAGAGAAAGTCCGATGGTACCGTTACAGAGTCAGAAGAGGGGATAATCTTATTGGTATCGCACGAAGTTTTGGGGTACCCGTTGAAGCAATACGATCCATAAACAATCTAAGAAGCAACACGATCATTGCCGGCCATCATCTTTACATTCCACTTCCGCTCAATGTAAAAACACCACAACAGCAGCCTTCATCACAAGCTGCCTCCACCCGTTGTGCTTCAACCGGTGGCCAGAAATTTTCCTACACCGTTAGGTCGGGTGATGTAATGGGACGAATTGCAAATAGTTTCGATGTATCGGTTGAGGATCTTCTCCGTTGGAACAACCTCAGAAAACCCGAGGATCTCAGAGCAGGGCAGTCTCTTACAATTTACCGCCAGGCTGCCCAGCCACGAATCGTTTCTGCCCCTCAAGACATGGCACAATACATAGTCCAAAGCGGCGACTCACCATACACGATCTCCCAAAAACTTGGGGTCAGTCTAAACGAGCTTCTCAGAGCCAATAACTTCAGCTCCGGTAATCCACGGATTTTTCCCGGGGATGTTCTCTACTACCCTCTATCAGGACAAAAGACCGCAACTGCTCCAAGACTTCCCCACCAACAGCAACCTCGGTCTACCCAGCCGCAAAGAACCATCGAGTACCGGGTAGCCCGTGGGGATAATCTCAGCCGTATAGCCAAACTTTTTTCTGTAAGTATCCAATCGGTGATGGAGCTGAATAATTTAACGTCAGATTCGGTTTTAAACATTGGCCAAATCATCAAAATCCCCTCTCCGGACCCCTCTGCCAATTCCAGTGACAATGAAACCCAGAGTTATCACCTAATAAAACAGGGCGATACATTGTGGGCGATTGCATCCCATTTCAATGTGCCACTGGAAACACTATACAAGCTCAACAATCTAGAATCCGGCTCGATGCTGATACCCGGTAACATCATTACAACCTCCTCCAAAGGTGAATGAAAATGAGGTTTCAAAAGATTATTATTGCCCTGATAATTTTTCTCCCCGTCCTTATAGGGATTTTTTTTGCATCCAGCAGCCCGGAACGTTCGGGACTGCCGGGTACTCACTTCCGCAAGCTTGCGGTCGTAAAAGTGAACGGACTGATTGCAGAATCAAATCATACGGTCGCGCAGCTTAAATCGTATCGTCAGGACAGAAACATTGCCGGTGTACTGCTGAGAATAGAATCCCAGGGAGGTGGGGTTGCTCCCTCACAGGAGATCTACAATGAAGTAAACCTGTACAGAGAGCAAAGCAAGCCCCTTGTGGTGAGTATGGGAAACCTTGCTGCAAGCGGAGGATACTATATCGCTGCTCCTGCACAGCGCATATTTGCTCTTCCCGGCACCGTAACCGGCTCAATTGGAGTAACCTTTAGCAGCCCCCTTGTCCGGGAGCTTACAGAAAAGATAGGAATTGAATTTCGCACATTCAAAGCAGGAAGCTATAAAGACATCGCAAGTCCTCACCGTGAGATGACCGATCAGGAACGAGACATTATCAATGACCTTTTAAAGGATACTCACGAGCAGTTTATCGATGACATAGCCAATGCCCGGGGACTCGATCGTAAGAAGGTGGAACAGTTCTCAGATGGCAGGATTTTTACCGGCCGCCAGGCTTTGCAGTACGGACTTATCGATTATCTGGGCGGATTTGAGGATGCAATTGATTACCTGCTGACCAGCACCGGTCTTCCGCAAAATGCTCGTATTGTAGAGCAGGACAAAAGCCGCTCCTTTTTCTCCTCCTTGCTCTCAGATATTACAAAGGATCTGTTTCCATATCTTTCGTCTCTCTTTAAACCTGCCGGGGTCTACTACCTTTTCTCTCCGGGGATGTGAAAAAATGGCTTTTTTTATAAAATTCAAAAAAAGTAGCGCGGACATATTGTAAATTACGATATTATGAACTCACGAAAAATGTACAATTTTCGCACAGTTGCACTATTCACCATTTTCTTAAATTATCCAAGGAGGAAAAATGAGTCTTCAGGATTTTCTCAATGAAGTTGAAGTTTTGAAAGATGAATACGAAAAATTTGAGCGCGGAAACAAATCAGCAGGAACCCGTGCCAGAAAAAGCCTTCAGACTATAAAAAAGATGGCTCAGGATCTTCGCATACAGATTCAGGAATCCAAAAAAACCGAAGCGTAAGTTTTTCTGTTTTTTCCGCAAGTGCCTGGGGGGGGATGTTCATCCCCCTTTTTTTATCTTTTTCTATACAATAAATTCATGGTCTATCCGTAATAACTCAAAAAACCAGTAACTCTGGCCATACGGGCTTCCAAACTGGCTTTGAGTTGCAACTCATATTTTTACTTATAACCATTCATCTTCATGTTATCCTAACGGCGGTGCTTATGAACTCATCTAATGGCAGAATAATGCTGAAGGTTGATAACCTCAACAAAAAGTTCGGCGACTTCTATGCTGTTAGAAATCTGAACTTCCATGTCAATCGGGGAGAAGTTTTCGGATTTCTGGGACCCAATGGAGCAGGTAAAACCACGACAATGCGGATTATCACCTGTTTTATCCCTGCTACAAGCGGTTCTGTATTTATTGATGGAATTGAAACAACTCAAGACAGCCTGTCGGTGCGCAAAAAAATCGGCTACCTTCCTGAGACCACCCCTCTATATTACGATATGACGGTTCGAGAGTATCTCAGCTATGCCGGCCAGATAAGGGGATTTAAGGGAAGCAGACTTGGTTCCAGAATTGATGAGATGTTTTCAATCTGCGGACTGGGCAACATGGCCTCACGACAAATCGGCAAACTCTCCAAAGGATACCGCCAGAGGGCAAGCCTTGCTCAGGCCATCATTCACGATCCCGATCTGCTTATTCTCGATGAACCGATGTCGGGCCTTGATCCAAACCAGATCGTTGAGATACGGCAGCTGATAAGAAAAATCGGCAAAGAAAAAACCGTCATCTACTGCTCACACATACTCTCCGAGGTGAGTGCAACCTGTGACAGACTGCACATTATCAACGAGGGCAAAACAGTTGCCTCCGGCACCCCGGACGAGCTGACAAGTAGTTCCCAGAAGGGCAGCAGATATATGGCAAGAATCAAGGGCGAAAAAGGCGCAATCGAAAACACTCTCTCCCAGCTACCCGATGTCAACTCTGTCGAGCTTACCGAACTGGACAGCCTGTGGCATAAAGCAGATATCATCAGCACACGCAAAGATGACTGCGGTGAACAGATATTTCAATGTGCAGTAGATAATGGATGGGGCCTTGCGGAGCTCAGACGTGAATCCGCAAGTCTGGAAGCGGTCTTCACACAACTGACAAGGAGCTGATTCATGAACACTGTACTGGCGATCTTCAAAAAGGAATTTGTGTCATTTTTCATATCGCCGATTGCATACGTATTTATTACGGTGTATCTGGTTATCACCAATTTCCTTTTCTTTCAATCCTTTTTTCTCATTAACCAACTCGAAATGAGGTCCTATTTCCAGATTCTTCCCTGGGTGTTTCTCTTTTTCGTACCTGCTATTACCATGAGAACCTGGGCTGAGGAGAAAAAAATAAGAACTCTGGAGTTGCTGCTTACCTGGCCGGTAAGTGATCTGCAGGTGGTTTTTGGTAAATTTCTGGCAACATTTGCATTCCTCTCCGCAGTAATACTGCTCTCAGTAACCGTCCCCATAACTCTTGCCGTTCTTGGCACTCCCGATTTCGGCCCCATTTTTGGCGGCTATATCGGTGCCATACTGATGGGTGCCGCTTACCTGGCAATAGGCCTGTGGGTCTCCTCCCTCACCGAAAACCAGATCGTTGCTTTTATATTGTCGCTGGTGGTGATATTTGTCATGATGATGGTTGGCAACCCTTTTATCATAATGAAAATGCCCGCTTTCATAGTGCCCATTATGAGCTACCTTGGACTGGCCAATCATTTTGAAAGCATAATGAGAGGTGTAGTTGACAGCAGAAACGTGATCTACTACCTTTCGGTGATAAGTTTCTTTCTCTTTTTGAACGTTCAGTCTCTAAGCAGCAGAAAATACGAATAACACAAAAGAAAATGGGATCGCGATATGGAATCAAAAAAAATTAAAAACCGCACGGAATTACTACTCTTTATCTTCTCTGTACTGGCAGTGATAATTGCGATCAATTATCTGGGGACCCGTCGTTTCGGCAGAATTGACATGACTGAGTCCAAACAGTACAGTATCTCAGATGCAACCAGATCAACCCTGCAAAACCTGGATGGCATCGTTAATATCAAGGTGTTCTTCTCAAAAAACCTTCCGGCACACATGCATACCATCGTCTCTGATGTCCGGGACATGCTCTCTGAATATCAAGCCTATGGTGGCAGAAACATCAGAGTTACCTGGAAGGATCCTGCAGAGAGTGAAGAAGTGCGAAATACCGCACGTACCCTTGGTATTGATGAGGTTCGTATACAGAGCTTTGAAAAGGATAAAGCCCAGATTATGGCGGCTTACCTTGGGATTGCAGTACTGTTTGAGGACAGAAAAGAGGCATTGCCTGTAGTGCAGAACCTTCAAAGCCTTGAATACGACCTAACACAGGCTATAATGAAAGTCATACGCACCACTGCACCTAAAGTGGGAGTTCTCAGAACCGATGACGGCAGTATGCCGCCGCCGATGCAGGGCATGCAACCTCAGGCAAGCCAAACTGAACAGCTTTTTGAGCCACTGTATCAAAAACTGGGTGAAAATTACCAAGTAACTACCGTTGATCTCTCAAAACAAAGTTCCATTGAGACAGATATCGCAACTCTGATCATACCCGGTGTTGCTGAGTTCTCTGATGATCAGCTCTATGCTATTGACCAGTACTTTATGGCAGGCGGTAACCTTATCGTACTTGCTGATGGTGTGGACGTAAGCTTTCAAATGGGTATCAGGGCCCAGGAGGCTCAATCACCGCTCTTTGATATGCTTGAACACTACGGTGTAAAAGTGGAGCATAATCTGATTCTGGACCCCTCCTGTGGCCAAGTAACCGTTCCTCAGGAGATCGGTAACTTCAGAATGAATGTCGATGTCCCCTACCCGTACTTTGTGAGAGTTGGTGCTGATGGATTTAATGAGGCGAACCCTGCGGTTTCATCTGTTGCTGATGCGATTTTTCCCTGGGTGAGCCAGCTGAGCTTGAAAGTAAATACTACAGAAGAGACCATTGAAAATCCTGTTCAACCAGATGTAACCGCTTCCGTGCTCATCTCTTCAACCCCCCAAAGCTGGGCTGCCCGGGGCCATTTCAATCTTGACCCCCAGCAAAACTGGATGCAGCCTGCTGAAGATCAGCTCTCTTCATATCCCCTTGCGGCTCATCTAGCCGGCAGTTTCACAAGCTATTTTGACAGTGAAGGCCAACCGACACAGCCTGTGGCAATGACTGCCGACAGCGATGACCCGATGAGCCAGATCAATCTCCAGCCTCAAGCCACACGAGAAGGCCAGATAGCATCAAACACCAATGGCCAACTGGTTGTTTTTGGTGATGCGGAGTTCGTATCAAACCAGAATGCCACTTACAACAATCTTGCCCTGATGGTAAACCTTGTGGACTGGCTATCGCTTGATAACAACCTCATCTCTATCCGCTCACGGGTGATACGGGACAACACCATCGAAAGTGACCTGATCAGTGAAGGTACTACCATGAGACCGAATCTGATCAGAGTGCTCAATATTCTTCTGATGCCTGCGATTGTGGTTCTCTTTGGTTTTGTTATTTTCATCAAGAGAAAGGAGAAAACCCCGGTATCAACCAGTGTTTCAGAAAACAAGGAGAAGAACAATGAACAGTAAAAAAATCATCTATAGCCTGGGGATCATCCTGCTGGTTGTTTTAGCAATTATCGTCTCTGAACAGCTTAGCAACAGGGAACCCCCGGAGCAGCAGCTCAGATTTTTCCCCGGCATCACCGAATCATCCATTTTTGCCGTGAAAATTTCTGAACATGACAGCAGATTAAAACTCAGCAGAGAAGGAAATGAGTGGTACGTCCAATCCGTTTCTGAAACACAGAAAACTCCACCAGATGCCTTTTCTGAAGAGACCGGGACTACAGATTCACCCAAATATCTTACAGACAGCGCCTCGGTAGAGGTTGCACTGGAGAAAATTGTCAACCTAAGAAAATCAATGCTCGTTTCTGAAAACCCCGACAGACAGGCGGCTTTTGAAGTAGACAGTGAATCGGGAATATTCATTGATGTGTTCGACAACAGCGGCTCTTCACTCGGTGCTGTCAGAATCGGCAAAAACGCTGCAGGTTTCAACAGTCATTATGTACGCCAAATAGGTTCAAACTCTGTGTACTCGGTCCCCGGAGGTGTACGGTTCTCCTTCTTTACCGACATCGACCGATGGAGAAACAGAACGGTAATCAGTTTTGGTAGAGACCTTGCCTACAGGATCAGTGTCAATGGGGAAAACGGCTCAGAATACACACTGCAGAAAAGCAGCGATGGCTGGAGAGTTGTAGCACCGATTGAACACTACGCTAATCAGGATGCTGTTGTGGAGATAATCTCAACGCTATCAAATCTGGTTGCTGTAGATTTCGAAAACGAGATGACCAGTTACGATTCGCTCAGACTTGCCCAACCGAAACTGACCGTTTCAATTGATCTCACCGACGGCACCCAAAGAAAAATTATTGTCGGTGGAAAAAACGAACATGAACAGCACTGGACATTGGCAGAAAACAGAAATGATATCTTTCTCATCTCCGATTCTGACTTTGAACAAATCAGCAGAGAACTCGACCATTTGAAGGGTGAAGAGCCGCAAATAGCTGAGCTTACCCAGGAGAGTGAAGAGTAGTTAGGGTTTTGATTAGAAATGAGAATGTGGAGGCCTGGTGGTATCGGGCCTCTTTTTTTTATCTTGATTCCTACCAGATTCCTTTCAATGCCCCCAAAATTTAAGACCTGACTGATTTTTTTTCCCGATCGGGAGCCGCTAACACTCGTGGGAACGCCCTAAAAAAACCTGAGTGGAGATCCAGATACAGGCACTTGCCGCCACAAAAAGTGAGACCAGTATATACACGGGCAAGTTCATCAAGCTCTCCCCACCTAAAAGAGTGAAGAACTGTAAGCCTTCGGTAAACTGCGTATTGCCCAATAGCTGTTTATAATTTAATATTCCACGGCAGGTAAGACTCGAGGTTATTTGATTTTTCGTTCGGTAATTTTTCCAGCAGTGTTTTGATGTATTCCCGGGGTTCTTTT
>SKJJ01000040.1 GCA_007115975.1 Chitinispirillum sp. | reverse complement strand
TTCCTGCATCTGTTCAATGATCTGGTGGCCCTGTTGCTGTATCTCCTGAATCGGGCTGTCGGGTCCCATAAGTTCTTCAGCATACTGACTGATAACCGGGGCTGCTTCACCTATAGCCCCTGCTCCCGATTCAACCACACCAAACAACCCTCCAATCAACATACTGGCTGTAGTAGCTGATAAATAGAAGGTGAGAAGAACTGACAACGACCACACCACAAGACCATGAATACCCCGGTCAAGTTTTACCACATCCCCTGAAAGCCTGCCGGTAATCCAGCCACCGCAGAAAAGAGAAATAACTCCCGTAATGACAAACCAGATTGCCGCTCCTGCACCCAACGCCTGTGCACTCTCTCCACTGAAGGGGTCAATTGCAGTTAAGCCGATTGCCACGCCAAGAACAGTGAGTGTGAATTGAATGACTACAGCTACAAATACACCAGCGAAAATTGAAGCCCATGAGATTCGTTTGTACCAGATGTCACCGCTTCTGATCCCTTCAGATTCGTTTCTGTCTACCATACATCTCTCCTTTGTGGATTGAGTTTAGGAAAAAACAAACGTTGCCTTTGCTCACCTTACGGATTTTACATGAAAAGCAGGTACGGATTTATCCTGCAAAACATGCTCCATATTTTTTTATGGCTTGAGAGGGGAAGGGAGGAATCACGAAATACAAGAAAGAAGCAAAAAAAGAGATCAAAAGAGACACTTAAATTATGAATCGATTAAATCAATTGTTATCCATGGCGATTATTTCCGGTGCATCTGAGCTCATGAGGCTGTCGAGTATCCCTCTGGTTTGGGCAACCTGTTCTAAAAACCGCGCAAGCTTATCTCCCTCAAGCTTGGGGGTAGCAATCATTCGCTTTTGAAGAGGGTCCATCCACCTGCCGTTGGGACGTTTGAATCCGAAGTGGAGATGAGGTCCGGTTGATCGGCCCGTACTACCGACAGAGCCGATTACCTGTCGGCTGTTTACCCTTTGGCCCCTGCGCACGCTTCTTCTGTGCATGTGAAGATAATAGGAGGTGTAGTTATCGCTGTGCCGGACAGCTACATAATGGCCGTTTACATTGTCATAGGTTGATTTTACTACCACCCCCTCTGCAACAGCATAAATAGGTGTTCCGGTGGGAGCGCGATAGTCGACCCCCCAGTGCATTGTTCGCTGACCTGTGATTGGGTGGCGCCTCATGCCGTAGGGTGAACTGATATGAAGCCTGTCCAAAGGGTAGCGCAGACCCGAATAGATAAGCGCTTCACCATCTTCTGTGTAGTGTGCTGTGTAGGTGGATTTGGGATCAAAGTCCTCATACCGGAAAGCCTCATGGGTGCCGGTCCGTACCCCTGAATAATAGGCGTAAAGTACCTTGCCGTCTATTCTGATACTGTCTTCAAAAAACTCCTCTTTGAGCAGTATCCTGAAGCGGTCACCTGCTCTGGCGTGAGTTCTGAACGGAATTTTGCACAAAAGAACCCCGTTTACGACTCCAATCATAGTACTTGGAATACCCATGAACCGTAGCGCCTGGTCAAGAGAGGAACCCTGCGTCAGCGTGTCTTCATAGAGCCTGTAATGTATAGTGGTAGGGTGATCTATTCGTGTGTACAGTAACTCTCCCCCTCCGTCATCGATCAACTGATGTACCACTGCGGGATTGGGAGAGTAGGAAAATTGCTCAACTCTTGTGCTGTCATCTGGGTCCATTAACACATTAAATTCTTCGCCCACCCTGAAATTGAGAAGCTCAACGGTGTCCCGCAAGGCATTAACAATCTTAAGACTCATAGCGTTTGGAATGCCCATATCATCGAGCACCTGAAACATCCCCTGGCCAGCCTGAATTGATCCGCGACGCTGTCTGTGCAGAAGCGATATCTCCTCTTCAACCTGCTCTATCTCATGGTAGAGAGAGTCCAGTTTTAGTTCAAGTCCCCTGATTTTGTTCTCCACGTTCAGCGAAGATGAAACAGAGGGACTGAAAAAACGGTATGCAATGATACTTATCACCACTGCAGCAAACAGTAGTCTCTTGTTCTTTTTATTCAAAACAGCTGTCTCCGTAGATTTATTTTTCTTAAAAGAGTACCGGATAATCTGAATACTGTTTCGACGGGCTCTTTGAAAAAACAAAAATATTCAAGTTAGACATCCCGTACTTTTAAGTTGAAAAACAGCTCAGCAGCATACCTTTCTGTGTTAAAAATAGACTTCGCCTTTTCACTCTGGCAAATTCTATACAAACAGGGAATACCATTATAAATAGTATATTCTAATCCGTACATAGCTAAAACAACCGTTTAAGCAGATATGTAGTATATTGAGAATATCAAAGATTACTCCTAATGAGAGGCAAAAATCATGCAATTCCGTCCCTGTATAGATCTGCATAATGGCAGGGTAAAGCAGATTGTAGGGGGAACCCTGTCTGATAACAGTACAGTGTCCCTGGTAACCAATTTTGAATCTGAGTATCTTTCCGAACATTACGCATCAATGTATCGTGCTGATAATCTTACCGGAGGGCATGTAATAATGCTTGGTCCAGGAAATGAATCTGCTGCTCTCCAGGCTTTGGCTGCATATCCGGGCGGGCTTATGGTCGGGGGAGGCATCAATCCACAAAATGCGATTCGTTTTCTCGATGCAGGAGCTGCACATGTCATAGTTACTTCCTTTGTCTTTAAAGACGGAGAAATAGATTGGCAGCGCCTGGGAGAAATGGTTACCGCTGTCGGCTCCAAAAGGCTTGTACTGGATCTTAGCTGCAAGAAAAAAGGGGATAGCTATGTAATCGTTACAGACCGGTGGCAGAAATTTTCCTCAGAAGTTATTACCAGCCAATTACTGGAAAAACTCGCCCGCAGCTGTGATGAATTCCTTGTGCATGCAGCAGATGTCGAAGGTCTCAAAAGCGGTATCGATTCTCAACTGGTTATACTGCTTGCTCAAACTTCACCAATACCGGTAACCTATGCGGGGGGAATTCGCTCACTTGAGGATTTGATTGAAGTTAAAAACGCCGGGAGTGCAAGGGTCGATGCCACGGTTGGAAGCGCTCTTGATATCTTCGGGGGAACTCTTAAATATCGGGATGTGGTACAGTGGAACAACCAGCAGAGGGAGCAACTCAGTTGACTAAAAGAATAGTAAGCATACTCATACTAATCGCTATGGTTGTAACCGCCCAGATCTTATTTCTTTTAAACGGACAGAAAACAGTCTTGCGAAAACATCTCTTCTACAGAATGGATACTGTTACAGAAATTACCGTTGTAGCCCCTTCCGGCTATAACATAACACCATTGTGGAAGGAAATCGATGAGCTGCTCGAACAAAAGGAGAGACGATACTCTGTTACTCATAGAGACTCTGAAATCAGGGCGCTTAACGACAGGGACAGCAGCACTGTTGCGATAGGTCCTGCTGCAGCGGAGATAATAAAAACCGGAATCGAGTATGGGGATACGCTCAATGGTCTTTTTGATATAACCATTTTGCCGATAAAAAAGCTGTGGGGTTTCGGGGAAAACAGTGATCCGCTAAAGGAGATACCTGATGACACTGAGATCAAAGAGGCTTTATCAAAAGTTGACTACAAGGGTGTCACTCTTAATTCCCGGGGCGACAGTATAACCTTCAAAAACCCTCACACACAACTGGATGTGGGTGGTTTGGCAAAGGGGTTTGTTATTAAAGAGGTACAAAAATTTATCTTGGAGCATGGTTTTAATGATTATCTCATTGTGGCTGGAGGTGACGTCGTATTATCAGGAAAAAGAAATGACGGCCATCCTTGGAGAGTTGGTGTTCAGCATCCAAGGCAACGCGCAGGAATACTTGCTGTTGTAAGTCCGGACAATGGTGCAATCGTTACCAGCGGAGATTATGAACGTTATACTATGTTTGAAGGACAGCGGTATCACCATATCTTTGACCCCAGAACTGGTTATAGCTGTAACGAAAATCAAAGTGTTACAATATGGACACCTGATGCGGTTTCTGCAGATATCTTAAGCACAGGGTTATTCTGTATGGCTGCACAGGATATTGTTGCTTTTATAGAGCAAAGAGATGGTTATGAGTGCATTGTTGTTAGTCATGATGGGGAAGTGCATATCAGTGAAGGGTGGAAGGAGGAGGTGGCAGTAAACCCTTGATATGAATTACATGTTACTCACTTACCGAAACAGATCTGTTATTTCATGGTCTCTGTTTCTGTCCAACTCTCTCAGGGTCACCTTTACTTCTGTAAACTCTGAGGGCCCTCCATCTGAAAGAAAATTGGTGTTGCTGTAAAGAGTATCGTCTTTAAAATAGATTTTGATTTTTTCTGCCTGGAAATTCCTCTCATTAACATTCAGGTATATGGTATCCTGATCTGTTCTGTAGATGTCAAAATTTTTCCGTATTGTTTTTCCGGTTTGCTGTCCAAATATAGAGATCTCATTCTGATCGATTTTAATATAAAGGGCATTGATGTTGAAACCTCTGCTGCGGCTGCCCTGATCGGTTTTTTGGGTGACAAGTACGCCTGTAGCCTGGTAATAGCGTTCGGTAAAAAAAGAGTAGGCTAATGAGCAGATAAGTATTAGAAACAAAAGAGATTTTGTCATTGCTATATACTCCGGTTTCCTAAAAAAAAAGCAGCTGCATTCCTGAGAAAACAACTGCTTTGAAACATAATTTCTGAAATTTTACTCTGCTTGTTCGAGTTGTCGTCTCAGCTCTTCAAGCTCTTGCTCAATTCTGCGCTGTTCTTCAAGAGCCGCTTGATCCGCCTGGTCTGCCCTGCGTGTACCTGCAGATCTCTGAGCACGTGCCCAGGCATATTCGACATCGTCCTTAACTTCCTGAAAAGACCTTGCAAAGAAAGAACGGCGCTGGAAATCGTGTACAAATTTCTTGTACTGATCGATATCTCTTTCGAACGCTCTCTGATGAGTATGCAGGCTGTCAAACTGAGCCAGGACAATGGTGGAGTGTCGGGTGTTGCCCAATTCACCAACATGGTTTCCAAACTGATTATAACGCCTTCTGGTCTCTTCATACTCTGCTTTTTGTCTGTTGAGTTCTGCTTCCGATGGTCTTTGATACCTGTCCAGCAATCCTGATGCTTCTCCCAGAATGCCGGCGGCCTGCGCATAATTTCGCTGCATCATCATTGCATAAGACTGGAGTAGCAACCCTTCAGCCTGTATAACTGGATGAGTAGAGACTCGTACAAGCTCTCTTCCTGCATTGGTACAGTCACTCCACTGGCGTGCCTTAAGACCGGTCCAGCCCAGTCCAAGAAGAGCATCGACATAGTAGGTACTTGTTCTGGGGACAAGGCGAAGCGCGGTAACCGCTCTTGCAAGTGCGCCTTCGACACTAAGGTCCTCATAGAAGAGGTAGCCAAGAAAAACGTAGGATCTGTTTATTATCTCCTGCTGGGCATCATCCTGAGCAGTGGCCTGAACACTGTTTTCAAGATCAGAGATTGCACCCTGAATATTGTCGGTTAACATGTTTGCTACAGCTGCTGAATGGTTGGCATAAATGAAATCAGGATGATCATCGGGAATAGCTGTAAACAACTGCCGTGCTCTGGTGTAATTGCCCTGCTGCAGAGCAACCTGGCCTTTAAGGTAATGGGCATGGAACTTAAGCGAATCCGGAACACCAAGCTTATTCAGTTCCTCAAACTGCTTGCGGACGGTGTTGTCATCATTTCTTCTGTAAGCCAGTCTCATAAGGCCAAGATCATTAAAGGGGACGGTCACACTGCGGCGGTACTCCTCTATGGCTTTGGTATAGGTGCTTTCTGAGATGTTCTGCATGTCGAGTTTTTCAAAACAACTTGCCATATAGTAGGACACCCAGTCGTTTGGTCCGAAATCTGGGTATTCTACTTTTATTCTCATAAAGAGAATATTTGCATCCCAGTAGTTTCCGCCATAGTAAAGTGCTCTTGCCTGATCATAGAGCTGGTTTGGTGCAAGGCTTATAAGCCGTGCCATTTTTCTGGCGTACCGTTCTTCTCTGTGGAGCCCTATATCAGAGCGCAGGTAAACGGTGTGCTGAGTGGCTTCGCCTTCAAAAATGTTGATAAACTGATAGATTGCCTGAAGATCTCTGCCGCCGGTAAAACTGGGGGTGTTAAAGCCAACACCAAAACCGATGTAATCAATACCCTCACTATAGTTTGTTAATCCGGTAAGAGCATAGATGTTTGCCATTCTTAGAAGCCAGAAACCGATTCTTGCTGTTGCATCCCACTCTGTAAGCTTTGCTCCGCCGTCAAAAACACCGGCATCGGAGATGATGTCCTTAATGACAAAATCTATACCACTTTCAATATGTCGTTCCCAGTAGTCAGAAATCAGAGAAAATCGTAAGGCCGTTGAATAATTCTCTTCAGAACTGGGAATTATGGAAAGCAGATTGGTAGTTGAGACTCCAAGCATGTGGTTACCAATTACCGGATTGCGAATTGCTTTATAGGTAAGTCCTACGTCTGCACCAAATCCCATACGTACCTCATTGTCGCCTGAAGGTATTATCTGATGAGAGATATTGATGTTTGCACCAATCGTAAAACGGTTCCAGAAGTTATTGGCATAGGTGAGCAGGAAAAAGTTGTCCTGATCAGTAATAGCAGTACCGGAAGGAACAATGTCGCCGGTCACAGGATCCACAATCGTTCCGTCATAGGTACCAGCGCTTTGGGTAAACCAAGAGACACCGGCAGATTGGTAGAGACCAAGCGGCATAGTTGCTGAAAGTTCATGTTTGTAGAACTCCTGAAGAGTTGATGCAAACAGAAACCGAAGAGAGAAATAATTTTCCTCATTGATAAATGCAGGATTCGAAAGTGCAGAGTGCGATGAAAACAGGTATCTCCATCTTTCGGTGAGAAGATGTTCTCCTGGGAGACCAGCAGAAGAGGCTGTACTGAATATTCCCGCTCCGCACAGCAAAAGAAGGGAAATGCGCTTTCTTAGAAATCTGGATCTGATAGTCATATTTTTAATATCCTCATATATTAATGGTTTAGTCTTGCACCAAGATTTTCATTATCAGAACTTTGGGTTTGGCAGCAGAGTGTAGGGTTGCTTTTGAAATTCATTTTTGAGCGCGGTGAGGTAAACGCCGGGTCAAAAGAGAAGTTGCCGTCCGGCATGGGTCGCGGTGAATAAAGGTTTCTGTAAAAGTTATTGCTGATGATCTGAACATTATCTTCATCCTGAATAATCTTTAGGCCAAAGCGCTCATTAAATGCCACAACATTGTTTTCAATGATGACTTCGGATGCTCCACCGAGAGCAATGCCGTGATTGCCGTTATAAGCGATAGAGTTGTGGTTTACTGAAGCCTGAGTTGAGCGTACATCCCATCCCTGTATACCCGAACTGCGGTTAAACGCTATAACATTGTCCTCAACTTTCGGCAAGTGTCGGATTACCATCAAACCTGTCTGCCAGTTATCCACAATGCGATTTCCTGTGATCTCATTTCCTGCACCGTTGCTAAAAATTCCTATCGTACCGTTTCTGATTACAAAACCCGATATCTTGTTGTCTCTGGCCATAGTAACTACTGTCCCTTTTCCTCTGCCATTGATTGTAGCTTGGAATTGCGAACGAGCAAGAAGTGTTACTCCCGGGGCAAGCATTACATTCTCTCTGTAGGTCCCCGCTTCTACCATTACTGTGTCGCCGGCCTGGGCTACAATCATTGCTTCTGAGATCGTCGCTGCCTCTGAAGGTACATTGACTACAGCACCATTAACCTTACCAGCAAAAACAAGGCAGGTCAGACCTGTAAATAACAGTGAAAAGCCTCTTCTCATAAAATTACTCCTGTTTATAAAATTCAACTGCTCTGTTTAATATACTATTCTTGCACCAAGCCTCTGGTTTTTCTGTCCCAATCCAATTAACTGTGAATCACTTTTAAGATTGAAATCCATGTTCTTCGGGTCCAGAAATCCGGGGTCAAAAGAGATATTGTTTCCGGGAAGAATTCCGGAGAATTTTGAATTGTCAAAGAAATTGTTGTTATTGAGTTCCACTTTTACGCTTGACTCAGAAGGTTTTATACCAAACTGCTCATTATTGGAAATGATGTTGTTTTCCACGGTAATATCAGTATTCCCGCCAAGAGATATACCATGGTTGGTATTGTGAACTATAGTGTTGTGATTAATTGAAGCACTTGTTGTGCGTACATCCCAACCCTGTATACCTGAACCACGGTTAAATCCTACAATATTGTCTGCTATCTCAGGGAGGTGGCCAACGCATAAAATACCGGACTGCTGATTGAAAATTATTCTGTTTCTTGTTACTGATGCATGCGCGGAGGTGGAAAATACTCCAATAGTTCCATCCCTTATCTCAAAGCCACTAACAGTGGAACCGGTACCCAATGTTACCACTGTACCTCTGCCACCGCCACTGAGCACTGCACCGAAAAGCGTTTCGGAGACAAGTACAACACCGGGATTCACGTGAAAGCTCCCCGAATACTGACCAGTTCTGACAATAACAGTGTCCCCTGATTTAGCCCTGCTCATGGCAAATTCTATGGTAGGATACTCCTCAGTTGGGACATAGAGTGTTGTTGCGTCTGCCCTGAAACAGATCGCAAACGAAACACTAAGAATAAACGTTAATCTTCTTATTCTTGATTTCACCACACCCCCGAGATCTATTTATTCGTTTAACCTGCGAAACTCCAGCATTCATCCCCACATATATCTAGTTAATTTAATTCAGTTTTCCCTTAGAGGCAACAAAATCTAATGACTTATTTATGTTTAGTACTTTTTTTTAAAGGAACAGGTCTGCTGTAACTAAGATATTTTGTATATGAATACTTCAATTTGTCTGCCAACGACAGGGGCATAAAGCTCAATGGGTGATAATTGAATGAGGGGTCCATATAACAGTTGATGTGACAACCGTTACAAAAATCGTATCTGCCCTGCTCTCTTTGGGCATTGTTCCACTGAGTACTCTTAAGACAGTCACCGAGGTTCTTGTCAATGGGTAGTTCTGTGTTACACTGATGAAAACAGGGGAGAGCAAGAGTGTTGTGGGGTAATAGCACAATTGTTGATGAAACAGCCCTGCATATCGGTTTATTTTTATTGTTTCCACCCTTGGAACGTAAGAAGAGATGGGCCCGGTTGAGGTAGACACCTTTTTTTTTCGAAAGTGACAGGGCCTTTTTGTGAATTTCCGGTTTCAAAGAGTCACCGCCACCCACAGAAAAAACCGGATCCAGGATCACGAGCAGTCTTTTTTCTCGTGCAAGCTTATATACCCCTTCAAAAAATGCCAGATTTTCATCGGTATAGGTAAAAAGAAGATCCGGTACTAAATCGTGTTCAAGAGCGATATCGATACTCTCCATGACTGAATCAAAAGAGGGTACTCCCCGAATTGCATCGTGTATGGCGGCACTGTCTGCATCCAGACTGAAATGGAGCAGATCAATTTTACCCCTTAACTCTGCTGCCCTCTTTTTGAAAAGAGTGCAGTTGGTTGTCACAGAAGTAATGTATCCCAGTCTTTTAGCCTCATGGAGAAATTGTGGCAACTGGGGGTGAAGCAGTGGCTCCCCACCTGTGAAATCGACAAATCTGCACCCGGCATCTCTTGCCTGTGAAAGATTTGAAAAAACGTGTTCCATGCAGGCATCCACCTTGGGGTGCTGGTTCCAGATCGAGCAGAAACTACAACGGGCGTTGCATCGGTTGGTTATAAAATAGTGTAGTAGTATAGGTTTCATAGCCGGGCGTTACAGTGTCCTCTCTTTCCATCTGACTTTCTGTCTCAGGAGAATTGATATACCCCAGAGCACCGTTTCCACAATGAGAAAAATATAATAGAGTGGAAACAGCAGTGCGCTCTCTTTTGACCCGGATTTTTTAAAGCAGAGTGCTGCGAAAAGCCAGGTAAGAAAGAAATTCATAAGAAGCGGCCAAAAAAGCAGCGTAGGCAATATCCCCATGGGGGTAAGGAGCAGAAGAGTGTTTTGAATGAAAAAGAGAAGAGCAAACGGCACAAGGTTTGATTGTGCGCTTAGTCCTCCCGATGCCCATCTGCGCAGCTGGTTTGAAAACTGCCGTAAATCAGAACAGGGGTAGGTATACGCTTTTGGGGTAAAGGGGGACTGAGATGCAGTATTACACCCGTTTTTTTTGAAAAGAGCCATGAGCCCCCGGTCCTCAACAATGCTGTATCCAATAGCACTTTGGCCCCCGCAGCGGGTGTAGTTCTCTTTTCTGAAAGCGATATTGTTTCCCATTCCTGAGCCACAGAGATTCGCTTTATCAAATGCCAGTGCAAAGCAAAAAAGCAGTTCAAGCTGGAAGGACTCAAGGAGTTCAAACAGTGAGCGGCTTTTCCGTTTTATCACCGAAGTATGGCCAAATACAAGGTCTAAATCCTGGGTCAGTGAACCGGCAAGGTCTTTGAGCCAGACCTGATCAAAGATCATATCTGCATCGGTGAAGACGACAAGGGGGTAGCGTGCCAGTTTTACTCCATAGTCAAGTGCCTGTTGTTTGCTGGTAAGGTTTTTTGCAGGATCTATCTTCAATGATTCCACCCTGGTTTTTACTGTCAGCTCTCTGGCTATCCGGTCCGCCACCTCCCGTCCTCGGTCAGAAGAGTTGTCGTCAATAAGGATCAGTTCAAACTCCTCGGGATATATCTGGGCCCCAAGGGACTGGATCAGGGGTGGAATATTGTGGACCTCATCTCTGAAAGGAATTATTACCGACACCGGCTGGCAGTGTGGCATGTGCGAGTCGTTCTTTTTACTGAAGATAACAATGGTAAACAGTACTATTGTCATTGTATAGAGAAGGACGGGAACTGTGAGAACAAAAAACAGGACCATTGGCCAAACCATGCTGTTCTAAACCCTGACTTGATAGAGATTCAGTTTGGTAATTGATAAAAAAGTTTGTATATATTTTCAGTAATAATTATAATATAAGGTACGTTGTATCTGTTCAGAATACGCCGATTTTTTTGCCATACCCAGGTTGTATTGTCATACCCATTCTATAAGGCGTGAGTAAGCCGGCACCGGGACCTGCTCTCTGCAGTATAGCGCTCTATCGGGTATCTGTTCTGTATACTGGAAATACGGTGGTTTGCTTGGTTGTCGAGCTTGGTCGAGATCCGCAGGAATGACACCTCTTTCGACAATGTATATTCTAGGGAGAAACTGTCTAACAGTGATGGTAAACACCGTATTAAAAAAAGGGTTAGAATGATCCGGGGAATAGGTACAGATATCGTGGAGATTGCACGGATTAGGAAGCTGATCGAAAAGTATGGCGATCACTTTTTGGATAAAGTGTATACAGCTGATGAGATCGCGCTCTGTTCCCGGAAGGCGTTGCCGCCCATTCACTATGCCGGGAGGTGGGCTGCTAAGGAGGCCTTTTATAAAGCACTCTGTGATGAGTGGCAGGTTTTAAGCAGCTGGAAGAGTATACAGGTTTTGACCGACAGTGCAAGCGGCAGACCCTTTGTTGAGGTTCTTGACACTAAATTAAATGAAAAATTTTTGGCAGAGCGGATCGAAAAGGTTCATCTTTCCATAAGTCATGAGAAAACAATGTGTACTGCTATAGTTATACTGGAATGAGTGGATCATTCAGGAGATATGGTGATGAAAAAAGAGATTGATACGAGAGTTGTTGTTTGTGTGTGGTTTGTCTTGATTTTCTGTTTGCAAAGTGTTGCTCAGAGCAGTTCGGTTCTTGAAGCGGTGCAGATTAATTCTGAACGAACCAGAAATGCGGACGAAAAGAGGGTTAGCGGCTATTTTGTCTTTGATTCCCCTCCGTCTGATTTTTCATACAGGCTCAGGAAAAGGGACAGAAAGCTTGTTTTTGAGTTTGTAGATGTAAAGAAAGGGGCGTCCCCCGTAATTTCTGTTCGTGAGTCACCTGTCAGGGGTTTTGAGGTAGAGCAGGTAAGGGATGATAAAAAGGGTGTTCAGCGGGATATCACCAGGGTTATCTTTGACCTTGATGCACCGCCTGTTTTGGATGTCAAGGATGAACGGGGAACCGTCTCCTTTTCATTTCTCTGGAGTGATAACCCGCATCTGCAGCCCAAGTACAAGGCGTTTGAAATAACCAGGCCCATGATTATATGGTCCGGGGCTGGCCTGGGGGCTGTGGGGCTGGGTGTTATGTCCATTTTTCTGTTTAGAGATGGAGAGAGTACTGGTACGGGGCTTAGCAGAGATGATCTGCCTGCGCGGTACTAATACACCAATCGAAAACAGTGGCTGCTCCTCTGTGTTGCTTCACTTCGTTATATTATTGGGGAAAAAAGGCTGTAGTAGTGTTCATGATGCTATATTTAGATAAAAATATGGAACGGTTCTGTTATGCAAAGGAGCAAATTTTTTGAAAGCGAAAAGATATTACACAATTAATATTCCTGTTGGCACGTTTTGGAAAGTGTATCTGCCTCTTGGCCTGTTCTTCTGTGTTGTGGGGGTTTTTCTTGCGATATTTGTTGTTGATCGCGTTGTTATGCCCAACCTTGTAGGGGTTGGCAGGGATGAGGTGATGGTACCCGATCTTCAGGGACTGACCTATGATCAGGCCAGAGACAGGCTTCTCGAACAGGGACTTATGGTCGAGATACGAAGCAGGGAGTTTCATGATGAGATCGCCAGTGGAATGCTTATCACTCAGAGTCCGGAAGTTGGCAAGGAGGTTAAAAGGGGCAGAAGGGTTTCAGTGACCTTAAGCCGTGGCAAGGAAATTGCAGTTATACCCGAAGTGAAAGGGCTTTCAGAGCATCATGCCCGCAAAGAATTGCGACGGGGTGGTTTCACTATAGGCAGGGTGATTCGAACGTATTCTGAATCGCAGCCTGCAGATCATGTAATCGATGCCGATCCGGCAGGAGGAACGACCATATCCCGTTCCATGAATGTTGACTTGAGGGTTTCCCGTGGTTCCCGGCCGACTCACAGCGAGGTACCCAACCTTGTAGGGCAGAGCCTGGCTGAGGCCCGCGAGGTTGTTGAACAGCGGGGTCTTGAAGTGGGGCGGGTGAGCTACCAAAACAGCCCATCCCTTGTTCCCGGGACGGTGGTCTCTCAGTCGGTATCTCCCGGCACTGAGGTGCCCTTTGAGAGTGCTGTAGATCTGGTGGTCTCTGTTATCGAATAAGTGTGCGGGTTTGCAGCTCCCTGAAAAATATTTGCCCTGCAGGAAACGAACTCTTTTGGGATCTGAAAGGTTACTAATGAATGCTTTAAAGAAAAAGATACTCTGGGCGCTATTCATCCCCACTCTTAGTGTACTGTTCTCTTATGGCTGTGCAGCCAAAAAACCACCATTCCCACCGGTGCTGCCACTGCATCATCAATACAGCGATTCCGATATCGCCCGTAAGCGTGCACAGGAATATTTCATTCGTGCACGGGACTATGAGCGTAAAGGGCTCACTCATATGGCTCAGCGGTTCTATGAAATGGCACTGGCTCTGGATCCACAGTCAAAAGTCCTCAGAGACATACTGCTTAAACAATATATCAGTGCCTCGAACTATCCCCTTGCCCTGACGCTGTTACAGGAGGCTGATTCACTGGGCAGGGAAGACCTTCGGTTGCTGGCCTCCATTTACCTCTATACCGGAGAGTCGCTCAAGGCTGCAGAAGTTCTTGAGCGTATCGATGGCAAAGAGCAGGAGGATGTTTTTTCACTCTCTCTGCTTTATGAGTCCATGGGGCTGGAGAGTAGATCCATAGAAACCCTCACAAACCACCTTGTTGATAACCCTCAATCCTTTCAGGCTGCCCTTAAACTAATCCGGTACGCTCTTTTGCAAAAAGAGTTTGCCCAAGCTGACAGCATCATCGCTTCTCTCTCCCACACTCATCAGGACAACCCCGACCTGTTCTCTGTAAAGGGGGCGGTCAATCTGCTCAGAGAGGATACCGCTGCAGCTTTGGAAATGTACAACCATGCCCTCTCCCTTGATACTGCCCATGAGGAATCGTTGCAGAAAATGGCTCAGATTCATATCCATAAAGAGAACTTTGCAATGGCAATAGAGTACTACCAGAGACTGGAACAAAACAGCCTCGAATCCCGTATGTACTCTTTCCCTCTGGCTGTTCTCCATTTTTACGAAGAGAACTTTGAAAAAGCGCAATCCATTTTTACTGAACTCTTGGAACAGTCTCCCGATGACCCTCAGCTTTTTTATTACCTTGGGAAGGTTTATGCCAGCACCGACCGGATCGATTTAGCACAGCAGCACTACCAAAAGGCGTTGGAAATTGAACCGGAAAATGAGTATGCTCTTTTAGAGCTCAGCTACCTTTTTATGCAAAACAGGGAACATGACAAGGCAGATTCAATAGTAAATACTTATCGTGAGCACTACCCGCAATCGGTTGCCCCCCTGCGTCTGAAAGGGTATATCCATAGTTTCAGAAAAGAGTATGAGCAGGCTGTTGAAGCAGCACAAAAAGCGCTTGGCTTTGACAGCACCAGCTATGGAGTGTGGGTTGAGCTTGGCAGTTATCTTGAACGCAACAAACTGATTCTGGAGGCTTCGGATGCTTTCAGGCAAGCGCTGTCGTTGCGTCCCCAAGATCCTGTGGCTTCAAATTACCTTGGTTACATGTGGGCAGAAAAGGGGATTAATCTGGACAGCGCAAAAATCCTGATCGAAACAGCGTTAAAGGCTGATCCGGCCAATGGTGCTTATCTTGATTCCTATGCCTGGGTTTTTTATCAGATGGGGGATTATGAAAAAGCATACCATTATCAGAAAAAAGCTGTAGCGCGACTCAATGATGATCCGGTGCTTTTTAGTCACCTTGGTGACATACTTTACAAGCTGGGTAACCGATCCGGTGCTCTCCAGGCGTACCTCAAGAGTCTGGAGATGGATTCAGATGAAAGTGAACGCATTCGAAAAAGAGTGATTAAATTGAAATATCTCGTTGAACAGAAAGGCGAATAGAGTGATCGTGCGTCGCATAGGATCTGTTATTTCTGCTTTCCTGGTGCTCTATTTGCTGATAGGTTGTTCGAGGCGTCCACTTATTGAGATGGAAGCGGTTTCTCCGCTACTTGAGAGTATTAGCCGGTTTTCTCCGGAAATCACCTCTTTTAAAGGTTTCGGGCAGATAACTTTCAGCGAGCAGGGAATGCGGCAGAGTGGAAGAATTGATGCTCTGTGGAGTGATAACGGGGATTTCAGTGCCTATATCTACTCCCCGTTCGGGACCACTGTTGCATCTGTTGAAGGGGACCGTTCGGGTGGAAAAGTTGCCTTTGATCAGGAAGAGTTGCTATTTGGAATGGATGAAAGACTGGTGATGATTCCATTCTCCTGGGGTAAGAATGTCAATTTTTCTCAGTTCATACGGTACTTTACCGGTCGTATGCCCGAAACTGCTATTATGGAAAGAGCTCCGGACTCAATAAGTCTTGAGGGCAATTATGCAAGGGCAACTTGGCATGATCATGCATTCAGTGTTACTGCTGTTGTCTCCAGGCGTTCTCAGGAGATCGAAACGGTTGAGTTTCAGTTCCCCAGGCATGGGCTTGAACCCTGGAACCTGCAGTTCACCAACTTCAATCAGGGGCTTGCCTCACAAATTAAAATTGAGGAGAACAGCAGAAATTATATTTTAATACGATATAACGATATCTCTGCAGATTTGGTTTCACATGAATAGTATACAAAAAACGTTAGCTCTGATCCCACTCTGCTTTCTTGTTGCTTTTGGGCAACACAGAGAAGCCGGCAGCTCTGCGTTCTCTTTTCTCAGCATAAACTATGATGCCAGATCTGTTGCCATGGGTGGAGCTGCTTCTGCAATACAGAATGATCTCTACGGCATTCTGTCAAATCCATCCGCTATCGGGTATGCTGAAAATCAGCAGGTGATGGTTGGATTTCGCCCTGTGATGTTGGGGGTTTGGGGTGGGCCGGTAGCATACCTGCGCCCATTTGACGGGTATGGTAATGTTGCTCTCACTGTTATCGGGCTTACTAGTGGAGAACTTGACGTGATCAATGACCATGGGGTACCCACCGGTAATGTCGCCCGGGTTGATTATATGGCAGGCGCAGTTACCTGGGCGATGGAGGTTGTCGAAGAACTTGCTGTTGGGGTAACGGTTAAGGGTGTCTATAATCGCATCGCAACTCCCGGAAGTTACTATTCCGCAGATGGTGCTGCAATCGATGGAGGGGTACAGTACAGAATCAATAATGACAGGTTTACTGTTGGCGCTGCTTTCAGGAATCTGGGGTTCATGCGTTCCGGATATGCACCAGACGTACAATATCCCTTGCCGTTTGTGGTTGAGGCAGGGATCTCCTATGTACCTTTGAATCTCCTGGCGGTGCGTCTTGCACTGGATATAAACAAGGCTCGCGACGATTACATCACTTTTGAACCAGGGATAGAAATCTCACTCTCTGAAAATGTTTTTTTAAGGGGTGGTTATTCCATGAGTGGCTTGGACATCTCCAAACAGATTGATGTCTTCAGGGGTGAAAAAGATCCTGACTACCAGAAAAGTAATATGTCTTCTCTGGCAATCGGAGCCGGAATTATTACCACTATCGAGGATCTTGAACTCAATATTGATGTAGCTCTTCAGTTTTACCGTGATGTTTCACGGCCCGCAGTCTTACTATCTTTTATTTCCCTGTTCTGATAACTAAACTGCTTGTCGAAACCGTGAAAAGCAAGACACCTTCTTTTTAATATAGTATATTATAAGACTGTTTTTTGCGCGTTAACTCATTCTTAAAAGTCAAAACTTCTATGGTCAAAAATGCAAACAGGGCAAGAGTGAGTTTCTCTCAGGGAATCCATCTCCTACTGCCCTATCTCAGAAAACGTCTGTTCAAGCAGATTCGTTCTGTCGCTTTTATAACACTGTACCTCATTGCGTTTCAGACGTTGGTACTTCGTGTTCCGATATTCAATGGATTTGTTGTGGGCATTGGAATGGCATTGGTGGTTATAGGGCTGATGTTTTTTATGGAGGGGATCTTTCTTGGAATCATGCCTCTGGGAGAGTTGCTTGGTTTAAAGCTTCCCAGAAAAGCACCACTCTTCTTCATATTACTGTTTTCCTTTATTATTGGTATTGGTGCAACGCTTGCCGAACCTGCAATAGGCATTTTGCGTAGCGCCGGTGCGGGAGTAAAAGCATGGGATGCACCTCTGCTTTTTTTGCTACTTAACCGACACCCCGACTACATACTTTTTGCAATAGGCACAGGTGTAGGCCTGGCAGTACTGTTTGGAACATTGCGCTTCTATTATCAGTTGTCCTTAAAACCATTTGTGACAATTTTAACTCTGATTCTGACAGCTCTCTCGATATGGTCCTATTTTAACCCCAATCTTATTCACTTAATAGGAATTGCATGGGATAGTGGGGGAGTTACAACCGGACCGGTAACGGTACCTCTGGTTTTGGCCCTTGGAATTGGAATCTGTCGTATTGTAGGTGGAACCGGGCTTGGGGCTTCTGGTTTTGGTGTGGTTGCGCTTGCTTCACTGTTCCCCGTGATAACGGTGCAGCTATTAGGTTTGCCTTTTTTGAACAGTGTACCTGAGCCGATGAGTGCTCATGAATTTGTCTCAGAACAGAGGCGCTCCGAAGTCATCGGACTTTTCGGTTCAGAAGAAGAGTTTACTAACTATTTATACAATAATTTTGAGCTGATGAGCCGGTTAAACCAGAATTCAGGGCTTGAGAATGACAGGGGTGCTGTAGCTAAGCCCGAGGCTGGTAAATTCAGGGAGGTTAGTTTTTCTGGTTTTGCCGAAGTGGTACTCCGCTCTGTACAGCTGGCAATCCGGGCAGTGGTTCCACTTGTAATTTTTCTTGTTGCAGTTTTGATGCTGTTTTTGCGTGAAAAACTGCCGCGGTCTGATGTAATCATTACAGGAGCAGTTTTCGCCCTTTTGGGGATGGTGTTTTTCAATATTGGTATGGAGTTGGGACTTGCAGAGATTGGTAATCAGGTAGGAAGAGTGCTTCCTTCTACTTTCAGGTCTATCTCTTTACCAGAAGAGCAGCGAACTATTGATAATTTTGATACAACTCTCATTCAGACGGCTGTTACCTCTGAAAGCAACAGGGAACCGTTTTTCTATTTTTCAGAACGAACAGCAATAGTACCAATCTCTTTTGACAGAGCCTTTTATGATGAAGAGCGGATGCAGTATACCCATATTCCCATGCGTGGCCCTCTGCTTGGAGAAATTTGGGGGCTCTTGATACTGCTTATGTTTACTTTTTTTATGGGGTACGGGGCGACCTTTGCCGAACCTGCGCTTAATGCACTTGGGGTAACCGTAGAAGAACTTACTGTCGGAACATTTAAACGTGGTGTTTTAATAAATGCCGTTGCTACAGGAGTGGGAATCGGTCTTGTTTTTGGAATGATACGAATAATTTGGGATATTCCGCTTGTTTATGTGCTGCTTCCTCCGTACCTGCTGGTACTGCTTTTTACCTGGATATCATCGGAGGAGTTTGTAGCGGTAGGTTGGGATTGTGGTGGTGTTACAACCGGCCCTGTAACTGTACCGCTTGTGTTGGCAATGGGACTTGCTATTGGCGGGCAGCTTGATGTTGTTGAAGGGTTCGGGGTGTTGGCACTTGCTTCAATATGGCCTATCCTTATTGTTTTAACTTTAGGAATGGTGTTGAGCAGGAGGAATAAACTGTACACTCAGGACTTAACAGGTAAGAGTGAAGGGGCGGCTGATGGATAATTATGAACAGATGGTTTCAAGGATAACGGTAGTTGTTAACAGAGACTTTCTCACTCGTTCACCGCTTGAAATAGTTTCAGAATTTGGTGTTGAGGCAATGAGTCATGTAACAGGAAGGGCTCCTGTTCTCAATGATAAACAGGGTATATTCAGTAAATTGATCCGCAGAATGGGGGGCATTCTCCCCAGGCCGGTTGATATAATAACCTTCCTTGTCCATGAGAATCTTGAGTTACAGGCTCTTCAGCTTGCTGCAGAAAGATTCAAATTGGATATTTCCGGAAGTGGTTCGGTGCACAGCGAAAAAGTTTCAATTCAAAAAAACAGTGGTGGTTTGGAAGTAAACACCATGCTGGATAAACCAGTAAGCAAATTGAGTATGTCCAGTCAGCTTACAGGTATTTGCTGCATAGTTTTGCGGGGAGAAGGTGATTCTGTAGCCAGGATAGCGCTTGAGACCGGTTCTTGTGTCCCCACGATCACTTTTGGCCAGGGTTCGGGTTTAAGGGATCTGCTTGGTTTGTGGAGAATTACTGTTCCTGCAGAAAAAGAGATCGTTACGATGGTTGTAAACTCTTTTGAAGCAGAAGAAATTATGAATATAATTATTGATACGGTCAGACTGGATCAGCCAGGAAGGGGATTTATCTACCTTTTTCCGGTAAATCGTGGTTTGATCAACATGAAGGTCAGTTCCGAAAATCGCTCTCAGGCAGCAAGTATGGAACAGGTAATTATTGCTGTTGACGATTTAAAGGGGGGGGCAGAGTGGCGCCGGCGCAGATTGAGTACTCTGCACACTGAAAATAAAAGAAAGTTGTGGCAAGGGCTCTCAGAGATGGCTCTTACCTGTGATGAGGGGGCTGGGGAAGAATATGTTAAGATCGCCATGGCTGCCGGGGCTCCGGGAGCAACGGTGACTGGTTATCGTTATATAGCAGGTGATGAGCGACAAATCAGCCCTGCGCGTAAAAAATGCAGTATGATTGTCTCAACCCAAGATACCAAGCGTATAGTGGAGGCGCTTGATGAAGCGGGGGTGTTCACGGGAGATGCGCACAATGACCTTGTAACTCGTTCGGTGCCAGGGGCCTTTTCCCACTCTGTGCTATAGAGGAGTACATCACTCGGTATCTGCAGAGTCACAGAATACCGGAGCGATATCATCAACGATTTTTGCCATTACCTGTTCACTAAAGAAAAAATCAGATGAGATTTTGTTGGATAGCTCAGAAAGATACCGATCCTGGTCTTCACTGTTCATCCATAAGAAGCGCCCTTTTCGGACACCGTTAGAGGTTCTACCCATAATTCATCCTGAAGTTTAGATATTAGACATCCATGCCAATACATTAAGAATATCGTCAGATGTAAAAAAAATCTTGAGTGAAATTGTGGATAAGCTTATAATACTAGTATGCGATTAGTTGTGAAACACCCACACACACTACAGAGGTAGGCCCTATACTATGATAATTTATATACATTCAGATTAAGGGAAAAATTGTGGTAAGATACAATATCGACGAAATTAGTGATGATATGATTTTGGGAGAGTCGATATTCCTGCCTTCAGGAGAGCTCCTTTTATCCGCAGGATACAGAATTAAAGAACGGTATCGGCAGCGACTCAAACAACTTGGCTACAGTAATGTCCTTATTGAGCTAGAGGGTACAGAAGGGGTAAGGCCCGAGACAACTGTTTGTGAACAATCTCAGCGGGAGATGAACAAATCTGTTAATGCCTCCTCAAAAGAACTTGAAACGGCATTCAATAAGTTTAGACATCGCAGTAATCTAAAAGTTAAAGAGATAATAAAAGAGAACCGACAGCATCTGAGCAATTTCATAATGAGCTCAGGCATGGCAAAAGCCCTTGAGCAGTTTGTTGATGAAATAATGAGTCAGTCGTCGATTGTTCTAAATCTTTCGGCAATTCAGCATACACAGCCCGAAGCACTCAGCCATGTACTCAATGTAACTATCACTGCTTTGTGTATTGGCAAAAAATATAAGTACTCATACGAAGAGATGAAGCAACTTGGTATCGGGGCACTTAACTATGACCTTGGGATGATTGCCTTGTCACCAGATTTGCTCGAAAAGAGACGAAAAAATCAACCTTTTTCTGAAGAAGAACAGAAACAGTATAATCAACACCCACTTTTTGGCTACCTGATGCTTAATCAGAATCACCTGATACCATCGACCAGTGCGGCGGTTGCGCTTCAGCACCATGAGTATGAGAATGGCAGCGGCTTTCCTCAGGGCCTTAGGGGAGACAATCGCCCTCCTCTCAAGGACTTCTCACGACAGAACATGATTCACCGTTTCGCAGAGATTGTTGCGGTTGCCGATACGTATGATAGCCTTTTGAGCGGCAGATATAACTGCGGTCAAAAGATGGAGGTGAAGGATGTGATGAAACATATCATTACTATGAGCTCAACAGAACTAAATTCAGATATTGTCAAAACTCTTATAGCGATTGTGCCAATCTATCCCGTTGGAGCGCGCATAAGAATTGTCAACGCTCCCACCAGTCAACTTGTCGGCTATGTCGGTGCTGTGGCAAAAGATAACAAGGAAAACATCGAGAAACCCCAGATTATACTTTTTCAGACAAGAAATCGGCAAAAAATAAAACCCGTTCTTATTGATCTGGCAAAACATAAAGGTTTTGAACTGGAGCTTATCGCCTGATTTGAATCTCTTTTACCTCCTCGCGTCCGAGGGCAAGAGTAACGTGGGGCTCAGGACTACACTGTCCCTACCAGTTTTCTTACTTCTGTTATGGTTTTAAGAGCCTGTTCGCGAGCTTTGGCAGCTCCTTTTTTACGCACCTCTTCGATGTAATCTGGGTTTTTCTCAAGCTCTGCGCGTCTCTTGTGGTACGGGGCAAAATAGCTCCACAGAACTTGAAAAAGCTCTTTTTTTGCTTCTCCGTAACCATATCCACCCTCGCGGAATCTCTTTTCCATGGTACTTGCCTGTTGGTCTGATGCAAAGAGTTTATAGAGAGAGAAGATGGTGCTTTTGTCAGGATCTTTTGGGGCATCTACAGGGGTAGGGTCGGTAACGATGCTCATTATCTTTTTTTTGATCGCTTTTTCTTCACTGAAGATCTCAATGGTGTTGCCATATGATTTGGACATTTTTTGTCCGTCAAGTCCTGGGATTAACGCTATACCATCCCGGATTTCAGGTTCAGGAAGAGTGAATATCTCACCGTAGGTGCTGTTGAATTTAGCGGCAATGTCACGGGTGATCTCCAGATGCTGTTTTTGATCCCGACCAACGGGCACAATATTGGATTGGTAGATCAAAATGTCTGCAGCCATCAAAACCGGATAGGAGAAGAGGCCGTTATTGGGAGGAATATTCTTTGCAATAGCATCTTTGTAGGCGTGGCTTCGTTCTAAAAGTCCCACAGGGGTAACATTATTCAAATACCAGGTCAGTTCAGTTACTTCCGGTACATCAGATTGTATCCAGAATACCGACTTGTCCGGATCGATACCAAGAGCCAGCAGATCAAGAATTGCTTCATTGGTATACCGGATCATTTTTTTTGCGTCAAACAGGGTGGTGAGGCTGTGCATATTTGCAATGAAGCAGAATAGTTCGCCCCTTTGCTGGCTTTCTACCATGGGTTTAATCATTCCAAGGTAATTACCAATGTGAAGATTACCTGATGGTTTAATTCCTGAGAGGATTCGCATTGCTCTTAATCTCCTGTGTTAATAAACTAATGACTTTTTAATTGATTTGTGTAAATACTTTACAACGATTACTGAAGGACCGTTGTCTTTAGTCTTAACAACACCGCTCCTAAACCCTGTGCATAGGGGGTGCAAGCAACTTTTCCATCCCCGTTTTCCCAGCCGGCGCAGTCGAAGAATTCCTGGTTTTACACAAAAAAAAGGGGGAACAATTCGTACTGCCGATCGCAGTCACCCTACTCATTGTAAGTGGATGATAACCTGAGCACCTCTATGCTTTGTAACCGTGTCGTATGGCCCAGCCCCAAAGGAGCAATTCAGTCACTATTCAAAGTATAGTAAAATAAAAAGTGCCAAACCAGTTTTGTATAAGGATGGGGTCTGTCCGGAAAAAATATTTTTTCCTGCGAGTGATATGACATGTTTGGCGCAGTTAAAAAAGGGAACGTTTTGGGTTCGACTGAAGAAATGTTTCAGCTCTTTCCAACACTGTTTTGAGATCGGAGGCAGTGTTGATAAGGGTGAAAAAGTGGTGATCAAAAAAGAAGTTTTGGGAAAAGAACAGAGTGAATTTTTTAATTTTTCTCAACGCTTTCTCTTCTCCAAAGTCCTCGATGGTGTAGCGGCAGAATTTATTCCATGTTTGGTGGTAATCAGCGCAGAAACTCTCTCCGCAAATCTCTTTGAATATCCATGGTTTCATAATCGCCATTCTTCCAATCATCACAGCTTTGCATCCTGAATCAGGTAATAGTTTCTGGACATCTCTTTGGCTACGTATATCACCGTTTGCGATCAGGGGGATGCCGGTTTGGGAAACTACCCAGGGAAAAATATTCCAGCGAGCGTTTCTCTTGAGCTTCTCATCAGAGAATCTTGGGTGAAGAGTGATTGCGTCGATTTTGCACTCCTCAAAAAGTGCAAGCCGGCGGGTAAAACGCTCTTCCCACCCCAGTTTCCCATCTCCAAGGCGGCACTTTATTGTAAGAGGGCCACTCCAAAGCTCTCTGCATGTGTGGAGGGTTTTTCGTAACCTTTCAAAATCATCAAAAAGTGCAGTTCCTGATTTGCGTTTCTTTATATCCGGTGCCGGACATCCAAGATTTATGTCGATTCCATCGGGTTGAACTGTTTTTAATTTCGAGAATATAGCCTCGAGGTTTTCTTGGCCACTGATTTGTAGCTGGTATAGTACTGGCCCTTCATCCTTACCACGCTTGGTATAAGGTGATGTTAACAGATTTTCGCTGTGTAGGGCTGTTCCTGAGAGCATTTCGGTAAAAAGGGCTCCGTAGCCACCCTGTTCTGACAAGAGCCGTCTGAAGGCACTGTGAGTGTATTCGGCCATGGGTGCAAGAATGAGTGGCGGGGATATTGAAAGAGAACCCACCCGAACTGTTTTTGGAATAGTCATAGTTGTATTCATTAGTTATAGAAAAATGGAGTTGAAAAGAAATCCGCTTACCATATAGAGCATAATAGCAATGAACAGGGATAGAAGTAACTCACTGTTCTCATTTGTTGTAAAGGTTCCCAGTGTTAGGCGGTAATCGGTAATGATGTATGCACCTATTGGAAAAACAACTCCACCGAGTCCAAAGAGCAGGGATGGAAAGAGCGGTATTTGCCAGTACTGTGATGCAACAGTCATGCCCCAAAGTGCAACTCCAATTGTAATTAAAATCAGCGGCCGCAAAGTTCGAAATTGTCTTCGGTGTGAGAGGTCGTGTTGATATGCAATTCTTTTTAATTTACGCCACTGGTTGTCGGTTAAGTCAACGGAACAGCTTTGGTTTAGTATAATGTTATTTCGGAGTTGCTCTAACAGTACGCTGCAATTTCGTAGGTATAATGGGACAGAGACAAGATTGTTTTTGCTGGTTTTTAGTAGCAGAAACCCCTTAAGGAAGGGAATGCTCAATAAACGTATACTGGTTAATTCAGAAAGGGCAACAATTTTAATCGATTTTGCAGACTTTTTGATTAAACGGCCCTCTTCTAACACTATAAGTCGTTTTGACATCTTAGCGCGCAGGTGGCTATACAGTCCTACAGATGCAATTAAGCTGATGGTAAGGTACAGTGATGATCTGACTGCGGGGGTATAAACAAAGCCGTGGAGGTGATAGGTATAAAGGGTGGTAAACCAAAAAAGGGATAGAACAGGGACAAAAATGGTAAAGAAAAAAAGCTCACAGTAGAATGAGCGTTGATGGTAGTAAAAAATCTTTGGCGTATCTGATGTTGTCATTGTACCCTTTTATACTTTTAAAATGATCGTATGTATTCAAGAGCGCCTCCGATAACTGAACCGTTATCGTAATCAGATGAAAACAGGACAGTATAAAAGGGGCGTATGGCAATTATATTCTTTAAATCATCACTGCCAAAGCCCATTCCCAACCTCAATCCAATATTTGGGCCCCTGGCAAAAAAAGACGGTGAACGGTTTTGATTGTCAGACTTGTAATCGGGACCATAATGGAAACTGGGGCCGATGGTTAGCGAGGTTATAAACACAACGTTATCACTGGGTATTGTGAGATCAAATACCAGTTGAGGTTCAAATTGAAGCATGTTGAATGCTGAACCAAACAGTACCGGTCTCATAACAGGAATATCGGCCCCTATGGCAGCACGATCAGATAAGCCGTAACGTATGGTGAGCATAATGTCACCTACGGGTCCGGTTTTTTTGCCTGCCGGTGAAGCCACACACATACGCACATTATCATGTCTGGCGCCAAACATTACCAGTAACCCGAAATTGATACTTCCTTCAGAAGGTGTCGCTTTTAAAAATGTTGGTACGCTAAGAATTAGCAGTATAAGTAGTAGTTTCATGGTATGAACTCACTTTAACTCTCAAGGTGTTGTCTGGATTTTTTCTGTATAATCTTCGTTCTTCTTCACAAAAAGTATACACAGTTTGGATTAGCGTCTCTATTGTTCAATATACTTTACGACGATCCAAAGTATTGGTTGGCAGGTGTAAAAAGAGTGATTTCGGCGAATGTCGGGTTACATGGTGCCGCTATCGGCTCACAAAAAAAATGTCCCGGAAAAATTTCCGGGACATTTGCTACACTGTTTTATCGAAAAACCGATCAGCTTTGACTTGAAGCCAACGCCTTAAGCATCTTGAATCTGGCATCAACAGTTTTCTGTGCCTCATCAACGAGTGCTTTTGACACCTCCGGATTAGAGCGCTGAAGGATTTTGTAACGGTTTTCTTTGTAGACATAATCAGTAATAGGAATAGATGGATCTTTGCTGTCAAGGATAAGAGGATTCTTTCCCTCTGAAGTAAGATCCGGATTGTAGCGGAACAGTGGCCAGTGACCGGATTCCACTGCAAGTTTCTGCTGATCATATCCTTTTACAATCGGGTAGCCGTGTGCGATACAGTGTGAGTAGGCAAGAATCAGACTCGGTCCATTGTAGGCTTCAGCTTCTGCTATGGCCTTTATCGCCTGGTTCTGATTGGCTCCGATTGCAATCTTTGCAACATAGATATATCCGTAACTCATTGCCAGCATTGCCATATCTTTTTTGGATGTAGGCTTTCCACTTGCGGCAAACTTCGCTACAGCTCCCATTGGAGTTGATTTGGATGACTGACCACCGGTGTTGGAGTAGACTTCAGTATCCAGAACCATAATGTTGATATCTTTACCTGAAGCAAGGACATGGTCAACACCACCGTACCCGATATCGTATGCCCAACCGTCACCACCAAGTGCCCAAACGGACTTCTTTACCAGGTAGTCGATTACGGATGTAAGCTCTTTACAGGTGTCTGAAGAACATCCAGAGATTGCAGCCTTAACCTTTTCAATTCTCTGGCGCTGCTGCTCGATTTCGGCCTGGTTTGCCTGAGAAGCATTCAGGATTTCGCCAAGCAGCTCTTTTACTTCTGAACCGCAGCAATCACCGCTCATGGCTTTAGTGGCCAGCTCTCCTGCGTACTGAGCGAATTTGTCCACCGTGAGTCTCATACCAAAAGCAAGCTCTGCATTATCCTCGAACAGTGAATTGTTCCATGTCGGTCCACGACCATCATCCCGTGTGGTGTAGGGTGTGGTTGGCAGATTTCCACCATAGATTGATGAGCATCCGGTAGCGTTACCGATATATGCCCTGTCACCAACAAGCTGTGAGATAAGCTTTATGTATGATGTTTCTCCGCAACCAGCACATGCACCACTGAATTCAAAGAGAGGACGACTGAACTGACTGCCTTTAACGGTTGTCAGGTTGTATCGCTCCGGATCAGTGTCAGGGATGCTGAGGAAGAAAGCCCAGTTTTTCGCTTCCTGTTCACGAATGTCACTCTGGTGCTGCATGGAAATGGCACCCTTTTCCTTGGCAGGACAGTTCTGGACACATGCACCACAACCGGTACAATCCTCAGGAGCAACCTGCAGGGTGTATTTCAAACCGGCAAGTTCTTTACCTTTGGCATCGGTTGACTTGAATGCTTCCGGGGCACTTTCCAGAAATTTAGGGTCGTATGCTTTAGGTCTTATGACTCCGTGAGGACAAATAAGTGAACAGCGGTTACACTGGATACAGGCAGAGGTATCCCAGACAGGGATCTGCACTGCAATGTTTCTTTTTTCATACTTGGTTGTTCCTGATGGCCAGATTCCGTCATTGGGGATATCTGAAACAGGGATCTTATCACCTTCCTGCTTCATAATTTTTGCGGTAACGTTCTGGATGAAATCAGGAGCATCAGTTGCAACCACGCCGATTTCAGAAACCGGATTGGTAACTTTATGGGGGTAATCAACCTTTTGAACGCCATCAAGGGCTTTGTCGATAGATTCTATATTCATTGTGACTATTGCATCACCTTTATTGCCGTAGGTCTTCTTGATAGCCTTTTTGATAGATTCTATAGCAACATTATCATCGATAACCTTGGATATTTTGAAAAATGCAGTCTGCATAATGGTGTTGATTCTTGGACCAAGACCAATACCCTCTGCTATATCGATTGCATTAATCACATGGAAGTCAAGTTTTTTATCAATGATCTGCTGCTGCACTCTACCGGGCAGGTGATCCCAGACAGTATCCTTGTCATATTCACTGGTCAGTAAAAATGTTCCACCTTCAACTACGTTTTTAAGCATGTTGTACTTTTCGACAAAAGAGAAGTTATGACATGCAAGAAAGTTTGCCTTGGTAATAAGGTAGGGGCGGCGAATCGGATTTTTACCAAATCTCAGATGAGAGATGGTAACGGTACCAGCTTTTTTGGAATCGTAAACAAAATATCCCTGAGTGTTATTGTCTGTTTCATCAGCTATGATTTTAATACTGTTTTTGTTGGCACTAACGGTACCATCAGATCCAAGACCATAGAAGAGTGCTCTATAAGTGTCATCTGTTTCTGTGGTGAAATCGTGATCATAGTCAAGTGAACTGTTGGTAAGGTCTTCATTTATACCAACCACAAAGTGGTTTTTCGGTTTATCTTTCCCAAGTTCATCAAAAACACTCTTTACCATTGCCGGGGTAAACTCTGCAGAACCAAGACCGTATCTTCCACCAACAACCGTGGGCCATTTGGAGAATTTGGAGTTTTCAATCTCCATGGTTTCGCCAATAGCAGTACGTACATCTTCATAGAGCGGCTCACCAACGGAACCAGGTTCTTTGGTTCTGTCAAGAACTGCAATTTTCTTCACAGTTGCAGGCAGGGCATCAACCATGAGTTTTGGGCTCAACGGACGGAACAAGCGAACCTTCAGCACACCGGTTTTTTCACCCTGTGCATTGAGGTAATCCGCTGTTTCGTGGACGGTATCAGCACCTGAACCCATAATGATAATCACCTTTTCGGCTTCAGGATGACCGGCATAGTCAAACAGGTGATACTGTCTGCCGGTGAGGGCTGCAAATTTGTCCATATATTTTTGTACGATTTCAGGGCAGTTGTTGTAGAACGGATTCACCGTCTCACGGCCCTGGAAGTACACATCCGGGTTCTGGGCCGTTCCTTTAATGAACGGACGATCAGGAGTCATGGCACGTTTGCGGTGTGCGCGGACCAGATCGTTATCAATCATTGAGCCGATATCATCAAATGTAAGCTCTTCAATTTTTTGTAACTCATGTGAAGTACGGAACCCGTCGAAGAAGTGAATAAACGGCAGGCGTGCCTCAAGAGTTGCTGCATGAGCGATCAGTGCAAAGTCCATGGTTTCCTGAATAGTTGTTGATGACAGCAGTGCAAAACCGGTCTGGCGAACAGACATAACATCACTGTGGTCACCGAAAATCGAAAGACCCTGACAGGCAAGTGATCGAGCTGAAACGTGGAAAACGGTAGGAGTGAGCTCACCGGCAATCTTGTACATGTTGGGGATCATAAGGAGAAGACCCTGTGAGGCTGTAAAGGTTGTGGTTAAAGCTCCTGCACATAATGCACCGTGGACAGCTCCTGCTGCTCCTGCTTCGGACTGCATCTCATAGACACTGGGAACGGTTCCCCAGATATTTTTTTCTGCTGCTGCAGATTTCTCATCACAGATTTCACCCATTCCAGAAGATGGGGTAATCGGGTATATAGCGATAACTTCATTAACGGCATGGGCAACGTGAGAGGTGGCCGAATTACCATCATGGGGGACAATTTTTCTTGACATAGCTTCTCCTGTAAAAAGTTAAAATTCGAACTTTGTGCAACCTTATAAGATAAGTTCTGACCCGAAGTTTAAACAAGCAAGTTAGTTGCGGGGGACAGATGCCGATTTTTTATCAAGACGGGAAAAAAGCAGCATTATCGTTACACCTGCGGCACAGAACAGTACTGCCCATAAAAACCCTCCCAGTGATGGCGGAAGGATATTTATGTTGGTGTGCACAACAGCGTCATTGAGCAGTTCTATTCCCTCTGGGGTCCTTATATATTGATCAAGGGTAACGGATTTTTTAAACGGCCAGAGCGTATACAGGGAGCCTGCCATCAGGCCGATAAGAAAAAACATGGTTGTGTCGTGGAAACGGTTGAAAACATAATGTATCAGCCTGGCAAATAACAAAATCCCAAGAACCATCCCCAATGCAAAAGTCATAAGGAAAAGCGCATAATCAATCTGCAGGGTACGCAGCCCCGAAACAGCAGATATGATTTCGTAGTATTGACCGGTGAGGATAAGCACCAGAGAGCCGCTTAAACCCGGTAAGATCATTGCACTTACTGAAACGGCTCCGCTCATTGCTGATGTGGTGAAATCAGAGAGACTGTAATGTCCCAGGTAGCTAAATGACCTGCTTTCAGATGCACTGGTGGCATCCTGAGCAGAGAAGATGTTTGACTCATAGAGGCTTTGGTAGTGGTCGGATTTATTTTGTGCGCTCTGCGCGGGGTCCACAGAGATACTGAGTAGAACAGTTACAGCTATACCGGCTAACAAGGGAACTATGTGGTACGTTTTTCTGCTTTTAATCAATCCAACGGTGAAAAGGGTGGATAGCAGGATAAGGCCGAAAAAGAAGGCGTAGGTGTTTGAAAGCTGTTCTGTCAGAAGGTATTTCATAAGGTCAGAGAGCAGTACTATTGCCAGAACAGCCCCGGTTGCCAATCGCAACAGGAAAAAACCATCAATGGTTTTGAATATCTCTGCAATTGCAAGCAGATGGGTTTTGTGTTCTTTAGAGAAGAATACCTTTGACAGATGATGCAGGAACCGTGGTATGATCTGCGCTTTGAGCTGGCTTAAAGCGGACATCACCCGGCCATACAAGCCGAGTATGAGCATCAAGGTACCGCCCGACACGCCGGGTATTATGTTGGCTGCGCCAACCACAAAACCGGACGCCAGTTCTTTTACCCATGAGGTCATGTTTCTCTCCGGAAAGGATTTGAAATTAGCAGAAGCCTAAAGAGCGCAGGGCGAAAGCTTCCTGAAAACTGCTGGTACTCAATTACGGTTGGCGTTCACCAAAATTTAGGGTCTGTTTTGGCTAGTCTTTCCATCCGTGTTCGCCAATGAGCGGTACAAATACCACATTGCCTGCGGATTGTGAAATCAGTCCCTGTTCGGTTTTTCTATATACAAAGAGCTGCTGGTTTTTACGTTCTCCGGCTGGTATGATCATAAGTCCGCCTGTGGCAAGCTGATTTGCCAAGGATTCCGGGGTCACCGGTGCACCGGCGGTCACAATTATTCGGTCGAAGGGGGCATGTTGGATCCATCCACGGGTGCCGTCACCGACCTTGAAGACCACATTCATGTATCCCATATCCCGTAACCGTTTGCGTGCTGCTTCCCCAAGTAGTCGGTGCCGCTCTATTGTATAGACCCGTCTGGAGAACTGTGCGAGAACCGCGGTCTGAAACCCCGACCCGGTTCCTATTTCAAGAATCTTGTCATCTTTTCCCAGTTCAAGCAGTTCGGTCATAAGTGCCACCACCGAAGGCTGTGATATGGTTTGTCCTTCCCCTATGGGAAGTGCATTGTCGTCGTATGCCTGAGCGTACATCGCCCCATCAACAAACAGATGGCGGGGTACCTTGCGGAATGCGTCCAGAACCATTTCGCTGGTAATACCCTTGTCTCTGAGTTTACTGATCAGTTTTTCGTTTCCTATCGGTGGCCTGGTTTTTCCTGTGCTCATTGGTCTGTCTGTTGTTAAGGGTTACTTTTTTGCATATTGAACCACACACTGATTACTGCCTTTATCCAGCGGTATGTATCATAAACGTGTGAAATATGGCTCGAATTGTCTTTCAAATATAATGTATGCACCTGCACAAAACAGACTGCAAATCCTGCATGGATGGCTTTTAGAATAACTTCGCTTTCCATTTCGAACCGTTTATAGTCCAACGACACCTTTTCAAGCATTTGCGCTGAATAGAGTCTGTACCCACACTGACTGTCCAGGATTTTCGCTGATGTGAGAATGCTGAGAAAACCGGAAGTAAGCTTGTTGGAACAGATCCGTGCAAGGGGCATTATCCCCGCTTTCATCGCTCTGGCCCCGATACATATTCCTGCATCTGGATTCTCATTTACCGACTCTAAAAATTGTGGCAGGTCATCCACGGAGTGTTGGCCATCTGCGTCCATACTTATGATCCATCGGGCACCCCTTTTATGGATAAGGAAATTAAAGCCGGTAGTGAGTGCTGCTCCTTTACCCATATTGTTTTCATGAACAATACAAGCCAGATCCATCTGTTTACAGAGCTGTTCACTTCCATCGCCCGATCCGTCATCTACAACGCAGATATTCTCTTTTGGCACAACGGTGAGAAGCTTCGCAAGGAACTCTCCCAAAGGGTGAACAGACTTATATGATGGAATCAGAACAAAGATCTCTTTTGGCCAGGCCTGATTGTTGTTTCTCATATGGGAAATTGGCTTTGCAAATAGTGGGTTAAAGCATCAACCGGTTTTTTTTCATTGCGAAAATCTGCCGGGTCGATTGGTTTGCTTGCTGTAACAGTAACTTGTGTAAATGGTTTGGGCACAATCAGCTTATCCCATGAATTCAGGCGCCATGAACTGTTTGGTTTAATATCGAGAATAACTATAGGTGCACCACTGGTTAGCGCTATTTGTGCGGTACCTGACTTGACGGTTTCTTTTGGGCCCTTGGGGCCATCGGGGGTGATCACAACTGAATGGCCCTCCATAAGTTTGCGAGTGCATTGCCGAAGTGCAGAAACCCCCCCCCTTGTAGAGGAGCCGAAAATGATCTGGTGTCCCCAACAGCTGGCTATATAAGCGGCCCGTTTTCCGTCACGACTGCTTGATACGATCGCTGTTTTTCCGGTGTTACGGAAGATGTGGGCAAGAGCGAGCAGTCGTGAATGCCAGAAACAGTAGATGACCCCTGTACCAGTTTCGATATAGGGATTGATATCTGAATTGCAGATTAAATTTGGTCTCCAGGTTTTGCCGATAACGGAAGCGACAGCTCCTATCAGCTTGGAAACATAATCAGTAGTAAATTCACTTTTCATGTACAGGCACTTTTTTGAAAACTAGAATATAATCTTTAGCAATCTGTTAGGAAAATATATTGGACTCAAAGTACTTTGCTTACGGGCTCTGATTGAGAACTCTTGCCATATTACTGATATTCTCCACTTCATCATAACTCCACCCGGGCAGTTTAGTGATAAAAAAGGTGTCATTATGCCAGTGGGGGTCTGAGTGGAGCTGCGGAAATTTCAGTGCATATTTTTTGAACATTGAAGTTCCCGGAATAGGGGAGATATATACCGGTTTCACCTGTGCCCCCATTGACGACAGCAACCTCATCTCTCGTATGAACTCTTCGGGACTCTGGTTATCAAGACCAGCCATGAGATACACGCCGATGTCCTTCTTTTTAAATCCTGCATTTCCAAGGATCTCAATTTTGTCCCTTATTAAATTTACAGAAGCCTTATCTGCTGTTTGTTGCCTATGCTTATGATTGCCACTTTCATAGCCAATTCGTATAGTATTGAAATTAAGCTGATGCATAATTTCTGCTATCTGGGTGGTTATGAATTTTGCGTGTATACCATTGGGGGTGTAAAATCGTAACTGTAAGCCTCTCTTCTCTACCTCTGTTCTGATTGCACAGAGAACCTCATACCCGTCTATAAGAAGAGCATCATCGTAAAATGAGAAATCCCTGACACTGAACTTATCAATCATGAAAAGCAACTCGTCGATTATCTGGTGTTTAGATCTTTTGAAAAAGTGCGGTTGCAGAATTGAAGATGCACAGTAACTGCATGAAAGCGGACAGCCAAGAGTGGTTAAAACCGGAGCATGCAACGGGTTCTCAAGCCTTGAAAAGCCTGCAATCAAAGAGTGATTATCAACATGAAAACTGTTCAAAAGACCCGGTACATCTTCGGGGAACAAACAGTCCGGATTCTCCCTTTTTAGAAAGCTGCCAAACAGTTTTACCCCTATGCCACCGGCAATAAGGGGCGTTGAGGGGTGTACGCAGCGGATACACTTTATGGTTTCACTGACACCATAAAGCCAGTAAGTCATCATACTGCCGACACATATCAGGTCAGGGGCAGCAGTTTGTAAGAGAAACTCCTTTAAACACTCATCAGGTACCCCGTATCGTTTGTATTTGCGTCTGATATGGGTGAACATTTGTGGCTTTTCTATCTCATGGGTGATAAATTCACCAGTACTGTTCTTCTTACGCTTTTTCGAACTGCGCTGAAGACAGTTGAAGTAGTTAACCGTATAGCCTGATTTTTCAAGCCGGTCTATGAGAAAATAGAGGCCGAGTGGGTGCATCCATTCGTCATAGAGCTTAAAGTCGGTTACCCAGGGATTAATTACTAAAGCAGTTTTTTTCATAAAATCCGGCAGTTAAAAGCAGTACTGGTGTGAGAAATATAATTTTGAGTAGGATGAATAGTTTAATGCCAAACGAAAAACCTCTATTTTCGAAATAGTGGCACTATGGTCTCTTTCAATGATTGTGGGTGAACAATATGGGTGTTAACTGGGAAAGAGAAGAAATTCGAACCACATCAGGGAGAGCCGTTGAGGCAATTGCACCTGTAATAATCTCTGCAAGCAGGGCAACCGATATCCCGGCGCTGCATAGTGACTGGTTTTATCAAAAACTCAGGGAGGGGTATGTAGAGTGGACCAATCCGTTTAGTGGGAAAAAGCAGTATGTGTCATTTAAGAACACAAGGCTCTTTGTGTTCTGGTCCAAGAACCCACGGCCTTTTTTCCCGCTGCTTGAAAAACTGGATGAGCTCGGTTACAACTACTGCGTTCATTTTACATTAAATAGCTATGATACGATAATGGAACCCTCGCTGCCGCCATTTGAAAAAAGAGTCGAATCTTTTATAGAATTATCCCAAAGGATCGGTAAAGATAGGGTTTTATGGCGGTTTGATCCGATTATAGTAACTGGTGTAAACGGCCATAAAGAGCTACTGGAGAAGATCTGCAGCACCGGCGAAAAAATAGGCATGTACACACCAAGGTTAACCGTAAGTTTTCTTTCACTCTATGCAAAAGTGCTCAGGAGGTTTAAAAGGCTAAAGATCAGTTATACCGATCCGGCTATTGATCAGCGCATGGAGATTGTATCAAGGATTGCGGGGATGGCAAAGGGGTGGGGTATCGACTTGTTTACTTGTGCACAGCAGGAGGATTATACATCAGTTGGTGCAAGGAGAGGAAAGTGTGTCGATGAGGAGCTGATAACTGAGCTGTTCTCTGAGGATCGGAAGTTGATGGAGTTTATTTATGGTAAGGGTGACGGTACTGCTGCAAGGAAAATCAGGCCCGGCTTGAGGGATCGGGGACAGCGTAAATTTTGCGGTTGTTTGAAGAGCAAGGATATTGGAATGTATAATACCTGCCGGCATAATTGTGCATATTGTTATGCCAACAGGTAGAGTAGGTGCATTGGTGTAGTTTTTTTGCCCTTTTAGTTGGCATAAATATCTTCATCGTCATCTGAGTCTATGGAAGCCGCACTCAAATGTAAAAGGGCTGTTTTCGAGATGGTTCTTGATTCTCTGTCGGCATAAGAAAAGCTGCTTCTTTCCGGTTTTCCGCGTGCCCCCTTTGATTGGAGAAACTCAACAACTGGTTGCTTTTCAGCTTCGGATGCTTTGCTCAGGGCGGTTTGTTCAAAGATATCGCATTTGTTGATGTCGGCCCCTGCATTAATAAGAATTTCCACTGTTTTTAGGTGTCCGTTTTCTGCTGCCAGTATAAGCGGAGTTGTTCCGCGAACTTTGCCACAGCAATTTAGTTGCGCACCACTTTTTACAAGGGTACTTGCAATTGAGCTGTATCCCTCCTCTGCGGCTCTCATGAGGGCAGTGAAACCTGATTTGTCTGCGGAGTTAACCTCTGCACCCCTGCTCAGAAGCAGTTTGACTATAGCAAGGTGCCCTGACCACGCCGCCTCAATGAGGGCAGTTCTGCCATTGGCATCGGCAGCGTTTATCTCCTCTTGTGCAATTATCTCTTTCACCGCCTCAATGTCTCCTTCACAACACCTGCGCATCAGTTCCATAGCCGGCTTCCTCCTTAATTACAGGTTGTACTTTTTAGTGCCTAAGAGGTTGTTACAGTCTCTGTTTGACACAACTTTTTGATTCTGCTGTTGTAAAAACAAAAATCATACCTGAATAGAAGCACACGTGCATTAAAGGACGGTACGTTAATTGCTCCTGAGCCATTAATGGGAACTGGCTAAATAGTATCTGTTCAGAACAGGCCCAAATGTTGGCCATACCCGAGTTGTATTGTCACAGCCGTTCTTTAAGCCTAAGGTATCCAGCACTAGAAATGCTCGTTATAGTATGCCACTTTAACGGGTATACATCACAAACAGCAAGAAATAGGCTGGTTTCCTGCACGGATATCAAGCAAAACCAAGTCACGCAGGAATGACCGATATATCCTTGGTGGCCATTCTGGACAGGAACTAAATAACTGAAAAGAATTATAATGAAAAAAAACAGTCTTGACGGGAAAACAGTTGTACGGTTTACCCTCTCCTTTATGCAGGGAGGAGGAATCGAGGAGTATCTTGCCAGCCTGAATACGATTCTGCTGGAACGTAATTCGATGACCATTATACAAATGAGCCTCCAAAAGGAGGGGCAAAAAACCCGGGAAACTGTTCAGGAAGTGGGAAAAGGGTGTCTGGTACGGGTCTTGGTTCCGGCAGTTTTTGATTCCCGTAAAAACTGGAATGCTTTTAACGGAAAGGGGGCATCCGAACAGTTATGGATTCGCCGTTTTACACGTGATCATTTGGTCTACAAACCGATTTTGTGTTCAACAATTTTTAAAAAAATCAGGGAAAAACGCAAAATTGCAAATCTGGGAATAGATGCAAAAGATGGTGCAAAGATCTATGATGGACTGATTAAAAGGTTCGCTCCCGACCTTCTGCTATTTCACTCTCTTGGAAGCGAGCAAACTGCCCTGATGGCAGATATCTCCTCTCAGAAGGATGTTCCTTATGTGTATGTCAACCACTATGCAAACAGCAAGTTTACCCACTTTTGCATACGAGAGCAGATCGCTAACGCTTGTGCCGTTGCCGGAGTATCCTCAAACCAAGTACCCCGGTATGTGCGAAGGCGCTTTTTTAATCTTCTTGACGGAATCGATGTGAATTTTTTCAGATGTTCACAAATAACTGATTTGGAAACGCTTGTGGGGAGCAGGCAAATTGTCCTGCTCCCTGCAAGAGTTGCACCGGGCAAAGGACATGTTGATCTGATACATGCTGCTGCAAGGCTAAAGGTACAGGGAGTAGATTGTAATCTGGTGTTCGCCGGCAGAAAGGATTCTCCTCAACTGGCAGCATACCTCAAAAAACTCTCACAAGAAAAGGGGGTCTTAAACAGTGTCGAATTGGTGGGGCATTGCAGTCCTGAAGAGCTCAGGGAATGGTATGCAAAATGTTCCGTTGTGGTGCTTCCCAGCAGCACCGAGGGACTTGGAAGGGTTCTTCTGGAAGCTCAGGCGATGAGCAGGCCGGTAGTGGCTTATAATGTGGGCGGGGTTTCGCAGTGTATGCAGCACAATGTAAGTGGTTATCTGTGTCGGCGAGGAGATATAAGGCAGCTAGCCACTTATTTAGAGACTCTTTTGAGTGATAAGGGGTTGAGGGCGCAAATGGGCTCGAAAGGTAAGGCGTTTGTCAGAAAAAAATTTACCCTTTCACATCTTGCCATCAGGCATGAAGAGTTCTATTCAGGGGCAATTGAGAGCAAAACGGGGGGGGCGGTTGAGCCGTTCCCCCGGGAATAAATTTAGTTTAAAAAGAGTAACCGCATTGCGCTCACCCTGGCTGTACTGAGCAGGGGGCGAAGTGAGCTCCCTGTCGAAGGGTTCCAGTTCACTTTAATCCTGAGCAATCAGGAGCACTTCGATACGGCCAATAAGAGTCCCGACTTTACGTCGGGACTCAGTGTGAGCGGAGCATAGCCTAAGCTTAATTAGAGCTCAGCCCCCCTTCGCGGGAGTGAAGGGGTTACTGGGATATTCATTTTGATGAGAATTAAACAACACCCTGTGCAATCATTGCGTCTGCAACTTTTACAAATCCGGCGATATTGGCACCACTTACATAATTGATAAAGTCGCCATCCTTGCCGTAATTGACACACTGGGTGTGAATGTCTTTCATTATGGTGTTAAGTTTCTGATCAACTTCTTCGCGGCTCCAGCTGAGGCGCATGCTGTTTTGTGTCATCTCCAGGCCACTTGTGGCCACACCACCGGCATTTGCTGCTTTTCCGGGGCCAAAGAGGATTTTGTTTTCCAAAAAAACTTTAACCGCTTCGGGGTTGCTGGGCATATTTGCCCCTTCACCTACACAGACACAACCGTTTTTAACCAGCATTTTTGCTTCATCGCCATCGATCTCATTTTGTGTGGCACATGGAAGAGCTATATCGCACATTACGCTCCATGGTCGTTTGCCATCAAGAAACTCACATTTAAAGCGATCTGCGTACTCCTTGATTCTTCCTCTTTTTACGTTCTTTAACTCCATTACATACTGCAGTTTTTCAGCAGTGATACCTTCAGGATCATAAATAGTTCCGTTTGAATCTGAAAGGGTAACTACCTTTGCTCCAAGAAGAGTTGCCTTTTCGGTGGCATACTGAGCCACGTTACCCGAGCCACTCACTGCAACCGTTTTGCCCTCAAAGCTCTCGCTTCTGGTTTTAAGCATCTCCTCACAGAAATAGACTGTCCCGTAGCCGGTTGCTTCGGGCCGAATAAGGCTGCCGCCCCAATTGATCCCTTTTCCGGTAAGTACGCCGGTGAATTCGTTCTTGATTTTTCTGTACATTCCAAACATATAACCGATCTCTCTTGCGCCCACGCCAATATCACCAGCAGGGACATCGGTGTTTGGACCGATATGGCGAAACAGCTCAGCCATAAATGACTGGCAGAATCTCATAACTTCGTTGTCAGACTTTCCTTTGGGATCAAAGTCTGATCCGCCTTTTCCGCCACCCATGGGCAGTGTGGTCAGAGAGTTTTTAAACACCTGTTCAAAGGCAAGAAATTTCAGTATGCCAAGATTCACCGATGGGTGAAAGCGCAGCCCGCCCTTATAGGGACCGATGGCGCTGTTCATTTCAATACGAAATCCTCTGTTGACCTGGATTTCACCGCGGTCATTGACCCAGGGAACTCTGAAAATCAGTGCCCGTTCCGGTTCAACCATCCGCTCAAGGATACTGGCTTTTATGTACCTGGGATTGTTCTCCAGAAAAGGTGCCACTGAGTGCACCACTTCGTCTGCAGCCTGGAGGAACTCTTTTTCGCCCGGATTTTTTGTCTTAACACCTTCAAGAAATGCTGCTACATCGAATTGCATATCTACTCCTCGTGAGATTTGAGTTTAGTGAGCTGGAGTGCTCAAAATAAAAAAGCCCGCACTCCATATATTTGTGGAGCCGGGCATCATCATCGATAACCTTTTGTGGGTATAACGCCGTTGTTATACGGGTGATAATATAACTTATAGTGATCTTTCAGTCAAACGATGAGGCTATAATAATTGATCGGGCCAGTTCTATCATGGGGGTGCGGTCGTTCATGCTCTGGTGTCGCAGCAGTTGGAATGCCTGTTTGCCTGAGATGTTTTTCTTAAACATCAGTATCTCTTTTGCCTGCTCGATTATTTTTCTCTCCTGCAGTTCCTGTTCCACTACCCCCTTTAGAACGCGCAGTTCGGTATTCTTAATAATCACTGCAGCCTGAGTGGCTATTGTGGTGAGCATGCTTATCTCCTGGAGGGAGAAGTCGTATTCATAAGGTGTGTAGCAGTTTATAACTCCTATGACTTCACCCTCCACACTCATCGGTACCGAGGCAAGGGAAACAAGACCGTCCTCTTCTGCAACTCTTTTATTTATGAATCGTTTATCATTACAGACGTTTTTAACCATTATCGCTTTGTTGGCAAGAGCCACTCTGCCGGCGATACCTTTGCCCAAGGGGGTGTTGGAGCGCTGACTGTATTTTCCGGTTTCTGATTGGCACGCCTTGAGGATCAGTTCGTTGTTAGTTTTGTCAATGAGAAGGATCGAGCATATTTTGGAGTCGGTGATCTTGGCGGTCACCGACACTATCAGTGCAAGCAGATCATCAAGGTAGTTGCGATCCATAATTGCTCTGCTGATCTCGGTGATAGCTTCGAGGTATTGATTGTCTGATATACCGTGCTTCTGACTCATTCTGTACTACTCGGTTAAACCTGCTGAACTGGTGACTCCCAGGGCGTTATATATCTCAAGAGTGGCTCTGGAGCGGTTAAGAGTGTAGAAATGGATACCGTTGACGTTGTTGTCAATGAGGTCACGTACCTGTTCGGTTGCCCAGTGGATGCCTACCTTTTGGAAAAGCTCATCATCCTCAGCCCGTGACAGTGCTTTTAAAAGTCTGGCAGGATATCTGGTGCCAAGGGCAAGTTCAGCCATCCGCTGCATCCCTTTTTTTGAAGTGATGGGCATTATTCCGGCAAGAATCGGAACCCTGATACCTGCAAGATGACACCGCTCACAAAAATCATAAAAATCGTTGTTTTCAAAGAAGAGCTGCGTACAGATATAGTCTGCGCCTTGATCAATCTTGGCTTTTAAAAAGTCCATCTCTTTTAATCTGTTGGGCATTTCGGGGTGTCCTTCAGGAAAGCCGGCAACACCGATTCCCATGGAAGGGTAGTTGGTTTTTATGAACCGAACCAGTTCACTTGCATAGGAGAAATCTTTGCTGATCGGGGTGCCCTCTTTGGGCATATCTCCCCTCAGGGCCATTATATTGGTGATACCGTTTTTCTGGTAATCATCAAGTATCGTGCGGACTTCCTTTTCTGAAGTGCCAAGACAGGTAAGATGGCTCACCACGGTGAGACTTGTTTGCCGCTGGATTTTCAGGACAAGATCATGGGTCAGGTTACGGGTTGAACCTCCCGCACCGTAGGTTACACTCACGTAGGCCGGCTGAAGGGGTACCAGTTCTGAGATGCTGTTGTAGAGCTGGGTTGCAGCCGTATCATTTTTTGGTGGGAAAAATTCAAAACTGAAAGAGATTTTGTTTTGGCTCAGAATAGTAGAAATGTGCATCTATTGGTAACTCCGCTGTTATCTGTATTTTAGGAAATCTGGTGTATGGTATTAGGGCCGGCAACAACAATAGTAAAAAATAGTTCTTAAGCGGGGAGTAAGTAAACAATTAAGGGGAAAGAAGGATTGTACCTTCGCGGTGAAAACGCTAAACAGTATTGTTGAGCGGTACAGCTTTTGCGCTTGTTTTTGTTTCAATCAAAAGGTTCTTACGGTTTAGAACAGGACACAATATGGCTTTTGAGCAGTTGGTTTTCCGTCGTCAGTTTATCGCCGGTCCACGGTATGTGGCCTGGCTGCCCGGGTGGAATCGGCTTAAGATCAATGACAATCTTTTTATCACCTCACACCCCGATATTTCTGTCACCATGGTCAGGGAAGACCAAAAGTGTGTTGTTGTCTTGGGCTTTATACTGGACCCTTTTCACCCCGCAAGGGATAACAGGGGTGTCATAACAAATATGCTCCGGGAGATGAACAGCGTCGATGATATTTTCGGTATGGTTGATACAAAGGGGGGGCGATATGTTTTGATTGCAGAAGCAGAGAACAGATCTGTTGCCCTCAATGATTCTGCAGGATTCAGGGAGCTTTTTTACCACAGGGATGAAAATGGAAACCTCTGGTGTGCAAGTCAGCCATCGCTTATTGCAGAAAACTGCAAGGGGAAAATCGATTATGAGTTGAGGGATGCTCTCTATTCACTTACTCTTTTTACAAAATCGGTTGAGTACTGGTATCCCGGGGGCTATTCCATTTACAAAAATATCTTTCACCTGCTTCCCAACCACTATCTCTGCTTAAGGGGGGGGGTGGTGAAACGATTCTGGCCGTCAAAGGCGATAGAGCACTGTCCCTTTGATCGGTGTGTGGAAAATGTGTGTGATCTGTTGAAGGGGATGACTGAGAGTGCCTTGAACCGGTTCGATTTCGCAATGGCGGTCACTGCTGGTCTTGATAGCAGAATGGTACTTTCGGCCTGCAGGGATTTTCCTCACACCCCCTTTTATTTCACTCATACCCATGGGGAGCTCTCCTGCAATGACCCTGATATCACCATCCCGGCAGAGATGCTCAAAACACTGGGGTTGAATTACTCTGTAATTAAACATTATTGCGATGTCGATCCTGAGTTTGCAACCATTATGAACAGAAATGTAACAACTGCACGATTGAATAAAATTCAGAATTCCTACACCATGCACCAGTTTTTCCGACAGCAGCAGCTCCAGCAGATGGTGGTGGTTAATGGCGTGGGTGGGGAGATGACCAGAAATTTCTATTTCGTTCCCTCCTCCATAAAAATAACCGGTCCTCTTTTAGCTAAAATCGCCTATATGAACGGGTGTTCGGTTGTGGAGGATGCGTTTTCAGCCTGGCTTGGAGATGCTGCACAAAGGGTCGAAAAACACAACCATGTTCTTGATCTGTTTTACTGGGAGCAGCGTATGGGAAACTGGGCAGCCATGTCCTATAGTGAATATGACACTGCTTTTGAGAGTTTCTCACCTCTTAACTGCCGAAAACTGGTGGAGTTCACAATGGGAGTTAAGCCTGCGCTGCGCAATCCTCCCGATTTCAGGCTTAACAGAGCAGTTGTTGCAACCCTGTGGCCAGAGTTGCTGAACTGGCCAATTAATCCGGCCCCTAATCTGTTCAGAGCTGCTTTAAGGAGATTCAAACGTTCACCTGCCCATTCGGCATTAAAAATGGTGAAAATGGCTCTGCCTCTGAATTTCTAGGGTGTACTCTCAGACCTTACTGTTTTCTGCACATTAAAACAGTACCGGTTGACTCTTATGCCGTTTAAGGGCGTTGCACTGCTCACAAAGTCCTCTGTTTGAGAATAATATGAGGTCACCACGGGCTCAGCAGGTGCAGGGGTCTTGGTACGACTATTGCCTTTTTTTTAAATCGAGCCACCGGTTTTTGGGGTTGCGATCTACAACAGAAAACAGGAGAATCAGATGCTTTTCGGTGTAGCCGGGTTGAATTTTCGTACTGCACCAATAGAGATAAGGGAAAAGCTCTCTTTCAGGGAGTGTGAGATACCCGATGCTCTGCATCTTCTGAGGGCAAAGGAGGAGGTTGAGGAGTGTCTCATCCTCTCTACCTGCAACAGGGTAGAGATCTATGCTTTGCTCAGGGAGTCCCGCGTTACGGTGCTTAGAGATTTTTTCAGGGATTACCACAAATTCCAGGATGACCTTTCCAGCATTATGTACAGCAAGATCGGCGAGGATGCCATACGACATCTGTGCATGGTCTGTTGCGGTCTTGACTCCATGGTTCTTGGAGAGTCACAGATTTTCGGACAGGTGAAAAGTGCCTATGCAAAGGCTCAGGAGTGTGGGGCGGTGGATATGGTGTTTGAGCATCTTATGCAGCAGATCTTTACTCTGGTAAAAAAAGTACGCTCAAAAACAGCAATCGGCCAAAGCAGTGTGTCGGTGAGCTATTCGGCAGTGAAAAAGGCCCGAGACATTTTCGGCTCTATCGATGACAAACGGGTACTCATTCTCGGTGCAGGTGAGATGGGGGAGCTGACGGTACGAAACCTCATAAGCCAGGGGGTGAGGAGTGTGTTTGTGGCAAACAGAACATTTCAAAGGGCTGTGGAGCTCTCAGAGAAGTTCAGGGGAATTCCTCTTATGCTTCATGAGCTTGAGGAGTATATGCCTCAGGTTGATATAATTATCTCCTCCATAGGTGGCGCGCAGCACATACTATCGGCTCAAACCATGAGCCGTGCAATGGAAAAACGGGACAGGCAGGAACTGTTTCTGATAGATATATCGGTACCAAGAAGTATAGACCCTCAGGTTGGGCAGCTGCCACTCTGTCATCTCTGCAATATTGATGACCTTAAGGCGGTAAGTGATTCCGGTATTGATCAGAGAAAGATGGAGGCCGCCAAGGCAAAGAGCATAATAGAAAAGAAAATCTTTGATATGTTCAGCTATGTTCGGTCCTGTGAGATAATACCCACAATGATCTCTATACGGCTTAAAGCAGAAGAGATACGCTGTTCTGCACTTAAGGGGCTCTCCTTGAGTACGGTCCAAAAGGATGCTTTGGACAGTGTTACCCGCTCGATGGTAAATAAGATTCTTCACCACTCCGAAGCTCAATTCAGGGAGTTTTCAAACAGGATCAGAGGGTAACCGATGCATTGAAGGGGAGCAGGGTAAATATATGGTTTGTAATTTGCACGCCAGTTCTTTGTGAACCATGAGCACTGCTCTTTGCGGGGCCAAAAAGTGACAGGTGCAGAGAACCGGGTTAAAAATAAATTCCCAAAAGAGGATTGAGATGAAGAAATATGTTCGCTTTATATCGGGGCTAAACGGCTATTTAAAAAACAGAATGGACTCTTCAGAGGCGCTGGAGCGGGCACGGCTGCTCTTAAAGGAGCGAATTGTAAAAAGAGATGAGAATTTTCTCCACCTCATTGAACAGGGGGTATTCTCCTATCAAAAGAGCCCCTATTTAAAGCTCCTTGAAAGTGCCGGAATCGCTTTTAATGATCTAAAGAGGAGTGTTGAGCTGCAGGGAATCGAGCGCTCCTTGGAGTGGCTTCAAAGCGAAGGGGTCTATTTTACCGTTGACGAGTTTAAGGGCAAAGTGCCGGTACAGAGAAACGGGTTACGCTTTACCTGCACCGAATCCAGTTTTGATAACCCTTTTTTGAGCAGTGCCTATGAGGTAAGAAGTGGTGCAACCCGCAGTGCCGGTACAAGAGTGCGGATCGATTTTGAGTACCTCTCCCAGCGCTCCCTTTATGACGCTTTTCTGCTTGATATGCATGGCTCTCTCAACGCTCCTATTGCAAACTGGTTTCCTCTTTTTCCGGGTGCTCCGGGTATCAACTCCTCGTTGCGCTTCACCCGTATCGGCAATCCCCCCAACCGCTGGTTTTCCCAGGTCGACAAGGCAAGAATCAAGGTCAACTGGGAGAAGACCTGGGGCACTGCGCTGATATTTCTTTTCAGCCGTCTTCACGGAATATCACTTGCAAAGCCAGAGTATGTCAACCTTAACCACGCCTATAAAGTCGCCCGATGGGCATCATCAATGCTCGATCATTTCCCAAACTGTGTGATCTACACCTTTGCCACCTCAGCGGTGAGGGTCTGTATGGCTGCCAGGGAAAACCGGCTTAACATACGGGGGGTACGGTTTCTGGTCACCGGTGAGACCCTTACGGCACAGAAAAGAGAAGAGATTGAGGCAAGTGGGGCAAAGGCGATTCCGGTTTATGGGATAAGTGAGGCAGGGGTAATTGCTGCAGGGTGTGACTGCCCCCGGGGGTGTAACTCCTCAGGTGACAGTGATCACTGTCACCTCTACAAAGACACTACTGCGGTAATTACCCACCAATACCGTGTTCCCCATTTTGATCTGATTGTGGATTCTTTCCTCTTTAGTTCTCTTCTGTATGAAGCTCCCAAGTTGCTGTTAAATGTGGGAATGGGGGATTACGGCAGGGTATTTACGGAAAAAGGGGGGTGTGAATTTGGAAAACTTGGTTTTGATACTCATATATGTGGTATAAAGAGTTATGAAAAGCTCACCGGTGAAGGGGTGACATTTGTGGACAGCGATCTCATAGGTATAATAGAGAATAATCTTCCCGGAAAATTTGGTGGTAACAGTACCGACTACCAGCTTGTAGAGGAGGAGGATAAAAAGGGACTTACCCATCTTCGGCTGATAGTCAGTCCGGATCTTGGTTCATTGGATGAGCAGGCGGTGGTGGCATATTTCATCGATCTGCTTAAAAATTCCGAAAATAGCCCCGAATCATGGGCACAGTCAGGCTCGGAGATGTGGGACCAGGCCAGAATGGTCAGGGTTAAAAGAGATTACCCGATATGCACTGCAAGTGGTAAAATACTGCCATTTCATCTGATTGCAGGCACTGGATCAAAAAACAGTTAAAAAAGGGGAGTAGCATGGGGTTTCCTGTTCACAGGTTAAGACGGCTTCGCAGAAACAGTATGTTGCGAGAGATGGTCAGAGAACACCGGCTTGCTGTCAGTGATCTTATCTGTCCTCTTTTTGCTGTGCATGGCACTGGGGTAAAGAGGGAAATTAAGATTTTGCCCGGAAATTATCACCTCTCGGTTGACCTGCTGGCTCACGAGGCAAGGGTAATACGGGATATGGGGATTAAGGCGGTGTTATTGTTTGGAATACCCGCTTCAAAAGACCCCCAGGCCTCGGAGAGTTACGCCCCCGATGGTATAGTGCAACGAGCACTAAGGGCCATAAAGGCCAGTGTGCCTGAACTGATTGTTATAACCGATGTCTGTCTTTGTGAGTATACGGAGCATGGTCATTGCGGGATAATGGAAAATGGTTATCTGGTAAATGATCTGTCTCTTGAGCTCATAGAGAAGGTAACCAGGTCTCATGCCCGGGCAGGGGCCGATATGGTAGCTCCGGCTGCTATGCTTGACGGGCAGATCGGCAGAATGCGCTCTGTGCTGGATCTGAGCGGCTTCTCTAATGTGGCAATTATGGGATACTCTGCAAAGTTCTCCTCAAAACTCTACGATCCTTTCTTCAAGGAGGGGACCAACAATGTTCTGACCTTTGGTGATAAGAGGAGTCATCATATGGACTGTGCAAATGCAGCTGAGGCGCTGCGGGAAATTGCATTTGACATAGAGGAGGGAGCAGACATAGTGATGGTCAAGCCGGGGATGTTTTACATGGATATTCTGTACAGGGCAAAACAGGAGTTTAAGATGCCTCTTGCGGTGTATAATGTCAGTGGTGAGTATGCCTTGATAAAGGCTGCTGCAGAGCAGAAAAAAATTGATGAACAGCAGATCGTAACGGAGTTGTTTACCGGCTTTAAACGGGCTGGTGCAGATCTTATAATATCCTACCATGCAAAGCAGATGGCAGCTCTTTTGAACGGGAGCGTGCAGCCATGAAAAAACTGAAAGTACTGCACATTTACAAATCATTTAATGTGTACAACGGACTAATCGAGATACTGGATATTCTGGCTCAGAATTTTGACCACCGCCGTATGGAGCTTGCAGTGTGTGTGTTTGAGTACGATCAAAACGATTTCGGAAAGCGATTTGAGCAACTTGGCGGCAAAATTTTCAATCTTTCTGTTAAACAGAGCCTGTTAAATGAACCGGTTAGTTTTTGGAAACTGTACAAATTTTTAAAAGAGTACAAACCGGATGTGGTGCAGACTCATGTGCTTAAGGCAAATCTTTTGGGCACAATTGCTGCCAGGCTGGCAAATGTCCCCGTTGTGTTGCCAACTGAAATGACTCTAAAGGATACGGCTCCCTCAACTCTTGCACGACTTCGGGACCGGCTGCTGCAACCGCTGGCATCTTTTGTCATAAACCGAAGTGACTCCTACGTGGTTACCTCAAAATTCATTATGAGTCAGTGGGAGAAGTCCTGCATGAGCGATCTGTTTACAATTGTCTACCCTCCGTTTAATCTGCAGAAACACCGGAGTGTGAATTTTGCCAAAAAAAGCGGCAGTGGAAAAAGGGTCGGATTTATAGGCAGGCTTTCGGATGAAAAGTCGGTGGATCTGCTTTTGGAGGCAATGAAGATAGTGTGTGAAAAAGAACCGGATGTCTCTTTGGCAATTGTGGGTACAGGGCCGTTGGAGGAGAGTCTCAAACGGTATGCGGTGCAGCTTGGTTTAGAGAAAAATGTCTGCTTCGCAGGGTACAAAAATAACGTGTTTGAGGCTTTACGGAAGATGGATATCTTTGTCCTCTCCTCAAGAACGGAAGGGTGTCCCATAGTCATTCTGGAGGCGATGGCTTCCGGAGTTCCGGTTGTGGCAACCAGGGTTGGGGGTAATCCGGAACTGGTAAGTGATGGGGAAAGCGGAACTATTGTATCCCATGGTAACCCCAAGATTATGGCTGAGGCGATTCTTGAGCTTATTGCAGATCCCCAAAAGGCAAAGAGAATGGGGAAAAGGGGGAGGAATATAGCCTTTTCACAGTTCCACCCTTCACAGTTCTCAAAATCACTGCAGAAACTGTATTTCGATCTCTATTCAAAAAAACAATCTGATGTCCCAAAGAGCACCCGTACAAATGTACCAGCAAACAGAGCGGGGTAGGAGTATGAAAAACATTGTGGTAATAGGAGCCGGACTTGCCGGGCTTGGGGCTGCATGGAAATGTACCCAGGAGAATAAGGCGGTTGGAGCAGATGTTAACTGCACCATTATTGAAAGGGAGATCCGACCCGGTGGGTTGTGCCGTACCGAGAAGCAAGGTGACTTTCTCTTTGATTATACGGGGCATCTGTTACATTTTCAAAGTGATCTGTTCAGAAAGCTTGTCTTTTCACTAAACACTGAGTTGGTGCAGAAGAGCCGGAATGCCTGGATCTACTCAAATCAGGTCTATACACGGTACCCCTTTCAGGCTAACCTCTATGGGCTTCCTTCCAATATCGTGATAGATTGCCTGTACGAGTACAGCAAGCAGTATTTCTCTCATAATAAGGGCGAAATTGCTACTTTTGAGGACTGGATAAAGGCCTATTTTGGTGATGGTATAGCTCGTCATTTCATGATCCCTTACAACAGTAAAATCTACAAGAGGCATCCCCGTGATATGACCCCCGATGCTACCGGCCGCTTTGTTCCATCCAGTAATCTTAAGTTGCTGCTTGCAGGTGCACTTTCCGAAAATAGTGGAGAGTTGGGGTATAACTCCATTTTTCATTACCCCGTGCGCGGTGGCATAGAGACTATAATCAAAAAAATTGTTTCGGGGCTTGATAACATAAATCTTGGTGAAACAGTGGCGGTAGTGGTACCTTCAGAGAAGATTGTTATCACCTCTTCGGGAAGGCACATCCCATACGATTACCTTATTTCCACTCAGCCTCTTCCGCTGCTGGTAAAGAGTATCGAAAATGATGATGCCGAAGGAGTTAAATCTGCAGCAGAAAAACTGAGACATGTCTCTGTGCTCAATGTCAATTTTGGGTTTACAGCAAACATAGAAAAAATGCACTGGATATACACACCCGAAGGGGGCGTCCCGTTTCACCGCATAGGATTTCCTCACAACTTCTCCTCCTCAATGGCTCCTTCGGGGCACAGTTCTGTCTACCTTGAAATCTCCTACGATCCGAAAGAAGGAATCGATTTAGAAAGGGCTCGCAGTGAGTCAAAGAAAGCACTGGTAAATATGGGCATAATTAAATACGTCGGTGATATCGTTTGTGAAAAGACAATCGATATTCCCTATGGGTATGTGATCTTTGATAAAAGCAGAAATAACTCTTTGGATACGATTAAAAAGTATCTGGAAAGCAGAAACATCTATTCCGTTGGGCGTTTCGGCTCATGGGAGTATTCATCCATGGAGGATGCTTTTCTGATGGGGGTGGAAGCATCGTCCGCTATTTTCAAAAAAATATCTGGTTCTCGGAAATGGGGGGGGGAATCAGTTTGTGATTCTTTGCACAAGGAGTAACAGACATCTGCAGAAAGGAAGTGCATGGAGTTTCGGGATTTTTTAGGGGAGCTTAAAAGACTCAACTGGTTAACCGTTGTCCGGAGAAGGGTTGACTGGAGATATGAGTTGGGTGAACTGGCTACAAAAAACGGTTTACCCATGCTCTTTACTAATATTGAAGGATACCCCGCTCAGAGTGTCTTTGCCGGGGGGTTGGCAAAACCGCAGCTTATGGCTCTTAATCTGGGGATCGGTTCGGTGACAAAGGGGGCCCGTATTGTAAAGACTCTCAGAGAGCGTATCGCTAGTCCCCTTGAGCCTGTTTTGATAAGGCATAGTCCGTTAAAGGAGAATGTTTACCGGCAAAACAGCTTGGATATCAACCGTTTTGCGGTTCCGTGGTGGAGCAGGAGTGACGGGGGGAGATATATCGGGACCTGGCATGTGAATGTGACAAAAAATTACCATACGGGGCAGCGCAATGTGGGGGTCTACAGAATGCAGATTATCGATTCTAAATCAGCCACGGTGAGTGTTTCACCCCGCAGCCATCTTGCTTCACACATGGCTATTGCGGAAAAACTCTCAAAACCCCTTGAGATGGCGGTGGTGATAGGGGCAAGTGAGCTTGTGGTCATGGCTGGGGCTGCGGCATTTAAAACCGGAACCGATGAGTACGGTATGGCGGGAGCGCTGATGCAAAAACCTCTTGAGATTATTAAATGTACCAGTATAGATAGTGAAGTGCCGGCAAGGGCTGAGATAGTCCTGGAGGGTGAACTGATACCGGGAGTACGGGTAAAGGATGGTCCCTTTATGGATTACTCTGGAATTACAAACAGTAATCCCGGGGCTTTTCTTTTCAGAGTTAAATCGGTAATGCACCGAAATAACCCTGTGTTCAGGGGTACCGCTGTTGGGATGCCAGGGGCGGAGGATCATCAATTGCTCTCTGTTCTTTCAGCTGCAAATCTGGTCGATTTTCATGGCTCAAGGGCACGGCATCTGGTTCAAAATCTCTTTCTCAAAAACAGAATGTTCACATTTTTTCAGATGACAGGCAGGGTAGGAAAACTGATTCATTGATTATAGGGGGTGATTTTGAAAAAGAGAAAAAAAAGCAGGTTTCTGTATCTTGGATTTTTCTCTCTTGTAGTTTTTGCTGCCATATCTGTTCCCATAAAGAACGAGATCGACTCGAGAGTCTCTACTTTCACCATGAATGAGTGGGCTATAGGGATATATACCGGTTCTTCTCCATTTGAGTTGTCGGATCCTCCCGGCGTTACTAATCCTGTGCTCACCGCTTCCCATGTCACCGATATCAAGGCCGACTTCGTGGCTGATCCTTTCATGATTAAAAAGGACTCGTTATGGTATATGTTCTTTGAGGTGCTCAACTCTTTGACCAATCAGGGAAATATCGCTTTGGCGGCTAGTACTGATGGGTATCAGTGGGAGTATGACAGGGTGGTGCTGGATGAACCCTTCCATCTCTCTTACCCCCTTGTGTTTCTCTACAGAGGAGAGTATTACATGGTGCCGGAAAGTGCAGAGGCGCAGGAGTTGAGGCTGTACAGAACCGATAAATTCCCCTACGGGTGGGAATACAAGATGACACTGATTGAGGGTGAATTTGGGGACCATGTCCTATTTGAGCACGGTGAAACCTGGTGGATAATTGCAAACTCATCCCCCTACACCCATGACAACACCCGTCTTTTCTTTGCCGACAGCCTCAAGGGAAGCTGGACCGAGCATCCGTCGAGTCCAATCGTTACAGATGATGCATCGAGAGCACGGCCTGGCGGAAGAGTACCATTATTGGGAAATGGCCTTTTCTGGCTGGCGCAGGATTGCAAGCCAACCTATGGCAGGAAGCTTAATGCCTTTGAGATCGTCGAGTTAACAAGAGAGGATTATGTTGAGCTTCCCTGGGAAAAAAATCCTGTCTTAAGTCCCGGGGAGTACTCCTGGAACCGCAGGGGTATGCATCATATTGATGCTCACCAAATCGGTAATGACCAATGGGTCGCCTGTGTGGATGGATACAGGAGAAATCTGTTTTTACAATTTGAATATTAAAAAGGCGCAGAACCGGCATGAACAAAAAGAGGGTTGTTGTAGGGATTACCGGGGCATCGGGTGTTATTTATGGTATTCGTCTTTTGAGGCTTTTACAAGCCTTGGACGCAGAGGTTCATCTGGTTATAAGTGAAGCCGCAAAGAGGGTCATACGGCTTGAAACTTGCGTTAATATCGGGGAGGTTGAGGCTATGGCTTATGCTTCATACTCCGATACAGATATTACTGCACCGATTGCAAGCGGATCATTTCAGACTGACGGTATGGTAATTGTGCCCTGTTCGGTCAAGACGCTTTCAGCAGTTGCCAATTCACACTCCTCTACTCTTATAAGCAGGGCAGCGGATGTGAGTCTAAAACAGAGGAGAAGTCTTATGATCTGCATCAGGGAGACACCTTTTCACCATGGGCATCTGAAGCTTATGCTGCAGGCTTCAGAGTCGGGGGCAGTAATTTGTCCGCCGGTTCCGGACTTCTATTCTCAGCCCGGGACCGTGCAGGATATTGTGGATCAGACTGCAGCAAAACTGCTTGATCTGTTGGGGATGGAGTGTGATTGTCTCAGACGGTGGGGGGGGGGAAGAGCAGCTCTACGTTCACCCTGTACTGAACAGGGTTGAAGTGAGTTTCGCCCGGACGGGATCGAAGGGTTCTCATCTTCACCCCTATTGGACAATGAAAAGTGGTACATATGTCGAGTGCAGAGTTCAGAGGGATACTCAACGGTTGCTCTCTGCTCTCTGTCCTCTGATCTTCTGGTACCTGAATAACTGATTATGGGGATTTATGGATACTGTTTTGCAGAGAGTTTTGAGAAGGGTGGCACATATTGCTCCTGGGGGGGGGACTGTGCGGCCATGGTTACACCGGTTGCGCGGGGTAAAGATGGGGAAAAATGTATGGATCAGTCAGTATGTCTATATTGATGAACTTCATCCAGAGGTCATTTCGATTGGAAATAACTGTACAATCGGGCTTAATACTACAATCGTATCGCACTTTTACTGGGGGCCAAGGCGCACCTCTGAATCTGCCGGGCCGGTAATAATAGAGGATGATGTATTTATTGGTCCACATTGTGTGATTTTGCCTAAAGTTACCATTGGAAGGGGGGCGGTTATTCAGGCCGGCACAGTGGTTTCTCGGGATGTCCCTTCAGGCACACTGTGGGGGGTGTCAAAAGCGGGGCCACTTGCGAAGATAACCGTTCCGCTTACTGCTCAGTCTGGGTATGACAATTTCATGAGGGGGCTGCGTCCATTTTGATGGTAAAAACAGGGCAAGAGTTAAAAGTTCCCTTCATGGTAGAATTATTGCTCTTTTTTTCGGCAGGGGCAAAGGAAAATGATTTTTCATCAGTACTCCAGAGGTGGGAACAATTCAGATGAATATTTCAACAAGTTATATGGGTTTAAATCTGAAAAATCCTCTTATCGGGTCTTCCTCCCCCTTATGGACATCAATGGATAATATAAAAAGGTTTGAAGATTCCGGTGGTGCCGCTTTGGTGCTTCACTCTCTTTTTGAGGAGCAGATTGAGATAAGTGCTCACTGCAGTCAGTCCACGGTTACAAACGGAGAGGCGGAATATCTCACCTACCTGCCCGATTTTGGATTGTATGGGTTTGGCGCCGATCACTATCTTTCACATTTGCAAAAGACAAAAAGTGCGGTTGCAATACCGGTTATAGCAAGCATCAACGGGGTGACAACCGGTGGGTGGGTGGAGTGTGCAAAGGAGGTGCAGCGGTGCGGAGCCGATGCTTTGGAACTTAATATTTACGATATCGCAGAGGATCTTTCCGTACCCTGCGCAGCTGTTGAAAACAGACTTTTTGACCTTATCAGGGAGGTCAGAAGGAGTGTCACGTTGCCTCTGGCAGTTAAAATAGACTGCTTCTTTTCCTCCATCCCCAATGTGGTGGCGCGAATAGAGGAGTGTGGGGTTGATGCGGTAGTGCTGTTTAACAGGCTGTATCAGCCTGATATCGATTTGCGCACCTTTGAGTTTCTGCCACGCATCAGGTTAAGTACTTCTGGGGAGCTGGGGGTGCGGCTCCATTGGTTGGGGGTTTTGCGTGAAAAGGTGAAGATTGATATGGCTGTTACCGGTGGAGTGCATTCCTCAGAGGATGTGGTTAAATGCATCGTTGCGGGTGCTGATGGAGTAATGATGACTTCAGCGATATTGCGCAGGGGAACCGGGTATGTCACGGAAGTAATCGCAGGGCTTGAGCGTTGGCTTGAATACCATGGGTATTCGTCATTTGGCCAATTGAAGGGTATACTGCCCACCATCTCTTCTCAGCACCTCAAATCGCAGCAAAGGATTAATTATCTCAGGGTATTGGGGTCATTTGTAGAGTATTAAAAAGAGTAAAAAGGAGTAGAGATGGCATACACTGATAGGGAGATTGAGCGGGTGGTGCAGGATCAGCTCTCATGGGACGGCCGGTTGGGAAATTCAAAAATTGAGGTCGCTGTTGAGGCCGGAAGGGTTATTCTAAAAGGCGAGGTAAGCTCTTTTGCTGCAAGACAGGTTGCTGAGGCTGATGCCTTGATGGTTCCCGGGGTAAGGGAAGTAGACAATCAAACTACAATAGTCTATCCTGCAGGAGTCAAAAAACCGGAAAAACGGGAGCTGAAGGCCTCGATTTTAAACCGCTTTCTCTGGAACCCAAATATTCCCGCTTCAGAAATTGATGTGGATGTTTTTGATGGTAACGTCACACTCAGGGGTACGGTTGACGGGTACTGGAAAAAGATCCGGGCCCAGGAGATTGTTTATAGGATGCGCGGGGTTGTGAAGGTGAAAAACGAGCTGGCGGTGGTTCCGTCAAAAGAATACAGCGATAAAGAGGTCGCTCAATCAATTATAGCGGCTATGGAGAGAAGTGAATATATAGATTCGCAGAGAATCGAGCTGCAGGTTGAAAGGGGGGTTGTTTCGGTGGCAGGGAAACTCGATGGCAGAAATCAAATTCAGGAGGTGTTAAGAATAGTAAAATTTACCAAAGGCGTAAGGGACTTGGTGAATCTTTTAGATGAGGGGTATAAGGCGGCCTGACGAGTGTATTGGCTCTCTGTCCACAATGGTCCTGTTCCCGTTTCTGCACGGTTGTAGAGTGTGGCCAAGACACCCAGAAGTGGCGCCCCAGGTTGTTGTATCTGGTATCCATCGTAACGGTATTTAGAAAAATGATCAGCTTCCACCTGCGGAGGTCGGGTGGCAATTGCCAATACCCGTAACTTCAGCGAAAGCCAGGGGCTGGTTGTCGGGTGCAGTGGCAACAGGTTGTCGGGTGCAGTGGCAACAGGTTGTCGGGCTAATATCGAGAAGTTCTGAACCAGAACTATTTGCGAGTTGGTTACAGGCGCAGGGTCCAGTCCTCAGGTGATCCTTTCTGTAAGAACTGCTCGGGGAGGCTTCAGGGAAATTTTTGTTAGTACAGACAAACGGCAGGCCTGAAGAGGAGTATCCGGTGCGTTTCTGGATAGAGGAGACGCTCTCTCTAGAGATTTTGGAAATTGAGGACCGGTGGTACAGTGCGGGGTGTACCTATTTCAAGGTGTTTGCGGATAATGCAAGGCACTACATACTGGTGCGTGATAACAGATCACAAAGCTGGCAGGGAAAAGAGGTCAAAATCTAAGCCATCAGGAGGTCTCATGAATTCACTGCATGTTTGTGTCGATCCAGGGATTGTAAATTTCGCCTCAATCACTGAAGGTAAAAAATACAGGGTAATAGGCACATGCTCTTCGCTGTTTGAGAGCAATATCTATTCAAACCATTTCTGGGAAAACCAGATCTATCATCTGGAGGATGATAAAGGGGAGCTTGTTGCGGTTTTTGCATCAGCGTGTGTTGTGGCCGCGCAGTGATGGCAGGGGCTGACTGTTGATTTTTTTACAGGTTTAATCCGCCGCTCTGTGCGACCTCGTCAACAAGGGCATCAAAGAGTATCACAACATCATCATTTGCTCTTCTTAGTTTTTGACAGATTATTGCAGCAAGCTCACGGGTTATTGCCAGACCTATGACGGGATAGTTGTTTCCCAGCTCCAAAAACTTATCCCGGGTAAGGACATAAAATGAACAATCCGTGGTGCAGCGTACTGTAGCAGATCTCTTTTCATGGTCAATCAATGCAACTTCCCCGAAAAATGCGTTCATGTCCGCATTAAGTTCGGTTACCGTATACGGATCACCATGGCGGGTTTTTCGGATTATAGCAACGGTACCTGTTTTGATAATAAACAGTGAATCCCCATACTCTCCCTCCTTGATCACTTCACTGCCAGATGGAAAGGTTTGAATGGTGAAGAGTTCAGACAATATCTTTATGGCATTTTGATCCTCTCTGATCTCTCTAAAGATACTTACTGAGCAAAATGTTTCTGTGTCAGCGGTACCGATCCCCGCAAGATTTTTCATGTGTTGTGGTCCTGAATTTTGGTTGAGCCTTTTATCATTATTGCGCGGGTGAATTTTTTTATCACATAGTTATCGGGCGGATTAATTAGAGGGCTGTTGGCTTCAAGAGATTTTATACTTTGTAATCCGCTCAGTATTTGGGCTATGTCAGGATTTTTCTGAGTCTCCCGAAGCGCCTCGCTTTTCCGCGAAATAATGTTTCCGGTATTTTCGAGCAACCCTATGATCAGGTTTTTTCCATTCTCTCCGTATTGTTGCTTTATTGCACCAAATGTTAGGTCCGTTGAGGAATCCGGCAGTTTTACTGTGGTTATATTGCAGTCACAGCTCTTGGAGAGCAGGGCCATAATCACATGTGAAGTTCCGTCGGAAAGAGAGGCTGAGGCCAGCATGCGCCTGGAGAACTCTCTTGATAAAAGGATCTCGTCGCAATGGGACAGTTTCAGATATTTCGCATATTTGGTGTCAAGTAATTCGGCGCAAACGAACGCTTTTTTGTTGAGGTTTTTAACGGTCATAACAGCCATAACTGTTCTTGAATCTATTTGCTGGATATCGCCTTCACTATGATAGTCTGCGAGTATAAGTACGCGCTTTGCGTTCCTTATTCCTGCGCGAACAAGATCCGTTTCCTCGATGAAATCACCATGTACATATTTTAGACCCTTTAAGAGCGGGTCACTCCTTATTTGATTTATCTCTTCGCTTGATGCCTGATTGAGCAGGATTATTTCCGAAGGATACAGGAGGTTGTCATTATCCAGAATTCTTTGGATTACAAGGTGCATTTCACGTTTCCATCCGCAAATGATAAAATGTCCCTTTAATCCCTCGTAGCTAAGCAGGCCCTTCTCTTCTTTCATTTGGCGCTCCATAAGTGATGTTGCTATACGTCCGGTTATGGTACCCATCATTGCAACACCGAGAAAAATAATAAAAATTGCCAGTATTTTCCCGGTGGTTGTAGTCGGAGAGATATCGCCGTAACCGACAGTTGAAATGGTGACAATGGTCCACCAGATACTGTCAAAGATGGATTGATAGCGATCGTTGCTGCTTCTTTCAACTGCATATATGACAAGTGAGCTTAATAACAGTATGCAGCCAAATAAAAATGCAAGCTTTGTCCCGGTATTGTGTTTGATTAGGAACAGCTGGTTTTTTAAGGATCGTTTAATAGCCATAATGGTTAAGTATCTTACGGGTGCAATTTTTGGTAACATCCACCTACCGTCTATACTATTATACAGATCAGTAAAAAAATGCGCAAGCTTAGATTGCAGAAAAAAAAGGATGGAGAATTTTGTTCATCCTTTCACAATAACCCATTTTCCTGCACGCAATTGTATGTTGCTGTCAGAACAAAAATCAGGAACGATCTTCGCATGTACTATAATTGACTTGCATCTTATCAGGAAGTAATTTTTTTAACCATCTATTATAGTTGATTGTTGAACTGGGATAACTGATTTTTCTAGTACAGAAAAACAGAGTAAAAAACGAAAGGATCTCTATGGAATTACCGGTAATGGATATGATTATGCGTTCGGGGTTAGTGGCAAGGGGGATTATCGTGGTGCTGGTTATCTTTTCCCTGGTCACCTGGGCGATCATTTTCAATAGAGTGCATGCATTGGGCAGGTTGTCCTCTGCAAACAAGCAGTTCCGGGCACGATTTGCTGGAATGGCAAAGCTTAAGGATATCGAGAATCTCAGTCATAAGGAGCTCAGCTCGCCCATGGCGCAGCTTGGCAGAAGTGGTGCAATGGAGTTTCGCAGAATCCTTCAGGATGCTAAATCGCACACCGGGGTAAAGGACTGGTCGTTTTTTCTGCAGAATCAGTTCTCCATGGCTGCCGATCAGCTTCAGAGTGTGTACAGCACACTTGTTGCATCATTTGACAGAGGGGTTTTCCTTCTGGCAATGATAAGCAGTATAGCTCCTTTTCTGGGGCTTCTCGGAACAGTATGGGGTATTATGAACTCCTTTTTTGAAATCGGGCAGCAGGGTTCCGCAAGTCTTCCGGTGGTGGCTCCCGGTATTGCCGAGGCGCTGATTACCACAATTGTGGGGCTTGCAGTGGCTATTCCATCACTGTTCTTTTACAACTACATCAACAACAGAGCAGAGCGCATTGAGGATGAGATGGATGAGTTCAGGGAGCAGGTTACCGTGCGTCTGAAAAGGGAGATTTTCAATCTGCTCTATGGACAGAGGCCACCGGTTAAAACATCACCGGATAATCCCATACAGTAAGCCCTGAAATACGGAGTAGCAATGAGAAACAAAAAAAGACGCAGGCGTCATGTAATAAGCGAGCTTAACCTCACCAGTCTTATTGACGTGGTCTTTGCTCTTCTGATCATTTTCATGATTACTGCACCCATGATGACTCAGGGTATACAGTTGGATCTTCCCGAAACCGAGTCCAAAAGTGTTGAGGCTCATGAGTCGATACAGGTTTCAATTACTGCCCGCAGGGAGATCTATATCGATCAGGAACAGGTCTCGCTGGTTGAGTTCAGACCACGGTTCAGGGAAGTTTTCGGCGGAAGAGGTGAAGTGCCGGTGTTTGTAAATGCAGATAAAAAAGTTGCCTATGGAATTGTGATGAGGGTGATTTCTGAAATTCAGAACGCTGGTGTGGAACGGTTGGGGTTCTTTACCGGACCGATAGCAGGGGATGACACTGATTCATGGTGAACAGTTCTGTGCCTGAGATGAATGGCCGCAACTACGGTGAAATACCCATACGCAAAGTCCTGGGTATGTCGCTGCTGTTTCATATTCTGGTTATCGTAGTACTGCCATTTTTAGCAAGATACTTCTGGAATCCGGTGGAGTTTGAACGTCCCCAAACCTTTGAACTTGTTCAGATACCTCTGCCACCTTCACGACCAAAGCCCGTTCCTAAGGAGGTTGTTCCTGAACAGCCTGCACCGCCAACGCCAGAGGTTAAACCAGAACCCAAGCCGGTTCCCCCAGAGAAACCGGCGGAAAAGCCGCCTGAGCCTAAACCGGTGGAAACTCCAAGAGCAGTGGAAGAACCGGCTGCACCGGTTGCACCGGTTGAGGATCTTGATGAGCTCGAGGCGTTGTTGAGTGAGATACCGGTACCGGTAGCAGTAAGTGCACCGGGTGATTTTAAACAGCACCACTACCTTAATCTGGTACGGCAGAGGATTGAACGCCACTGGACTCCGCCAACAGAAAACCCCAATATCTCGGTCGTAGTAGAATTCACTATTCACAAGGATGGCTCCATATCGGGCTTGTCGATCAAACAATCAAGTGGTCAGAGCACTCTGGACAATCTGGCTCTTAGGGCTGTTACTCTCGCTGCGCCTTTTAGTAGATTACCCTATGGTTTTGCTGATGATAAACTGGATCTTACTATAACTCTTATTCCTGCCAGGAAATAAAATATGAAAAAAATACTTCTTATCTGCCTGTTTCTTCCTGCTGCCATCTTTGCTCAGCAGCGTTTTGATCTGGAAGTGTATGCAAGCCGCTTTGACAGTATACCTATCGGGGTAGTAGATTTTGTCTCCACCAATGACCAGCAGATCGATAAAAATCTCCCCTGGGAGGTGATTGCTGCTGATTTCGATTTCTCCGGAAGATTTTCGGTGGTAAAAAGCAGTGTATACGATTCTGCCCTCTTTGCTGACAGCGGAATTGGGATCTACATTGATGGAACCTATACAATTGAAGACAATAAGATCACCATTGAGTGTCATCTTCGGGATGTGGAAAACAGAAACCTCATAATCGGCAAAAAGTATAGCGGGGAGATGAGGTTTATTCGTGCAATGGCCCACCGCTATGCCAATGAGGTAGTAGAGATGCTCTTTGGTGAAAGAGGATTTTTTGAAAGTAAAATCCTGTTTGTGCGAACTGAGGGTGCCAGGAAAAATGTCGCAATCATGGATTTTGACGGTCACAACCAGACCCCGTTAACCAATACAAATGTCATTAACATCTTTCCCGTCTTTAATGGGAAAAACGGAGTTATCTGGACATCCTATCAAAGGGGTAAACCAGACTTGTTCAAGGGGTCAATAAGCACGGGTGCTCATGAGATATTTATTTATAACCGTGCCATGCAGGTCTCTCCGGCAGTCTCCAGAATCGATGGTATGATTGCTTTTGCCTGTTCCAGAAGAGATGTTCTTAATATCTTCGTTTCCGAACCGGATGGAAGCAATGAACGGCAGCTTACCTTTCACAGGGGAATAGATACCAGTCCAACCTGGTCTCCCAACGGCTATCAGATAGCTTTTACCTCTGACCGGTCCGGAAATCCTCAGATTTATATTATGGATGCCGATGGCGCCAATCAGAGAAGAATCACTTTTGAAAGTCGTTATGCGGATGCCGCGGCCTGGTCACCAAGGGGTGATAAAATCGCTTATGCATCCATGGGTGAGGGGGGGAAGTTTGATATCTGGACGGTCTCTCCTGATGGAACCGACGCATTCAGGGTCACCAATATGGCGGGCGCAAACGAATACCCAACCTGGTCGCCGGATGGCAGGTTGATTGCATTTACATCAACTCGCGGTGACAGAAGCGATCTCTACGTTGTACGACCCGATGGAACCCGCCTGCGCAGGGTGACAACCACCGGGGATGTAACTATGCCAAACTGGTCTGATTTCTGAATCACAACAATTAATCAAAAGGAGAGTTGTTGATGCGTCTACTTTCGATTCCCTCTTTCGTGCCGCTTGTGTTAACTGCTTTTATTGTTGTCGGCTGTTCAAGACATAAGGCGACAGTCTCTGCTATTGACCTGGAGGAGCAGATCCCGGCTGATACCAGTTTCAGCGATGTTCATGATTTTAGTTCTGTTGACACTTCAAGTGCTGCCTTCTTCCGTGAGGCCAGTCTCTCAGGGGATCTTGAGCGGGAGGCAAAAGAGGCTCTCAAACCGGTTTATTTCGATTATGACAGTTATGTGCTTGGCGAAATAGGGCTTGAGCGAGTGATGAATGTGGTCCAGTTTCTTGGAAAAAACCCATCTCTGCGTATCTTGATCGAGGGCCACTGTGATCAACGGGGTACTTCACAGTACAATATGGGATTAGGGGAAAACAGGGCAAAAGTGGTGCGTGATTACCTCCTCAACTACGGGGTGCAGCCTGTGCGGCTGGAGATTACCTCTTATGGCAAGGAATCTCTTGCAAAGCCAGGGTGTGGTGATGATGAAGGGTGTCATTCCCTGAACAGACGTTCGGAATTCAGAGTGTTGTCCCAATGAAAGGAAGTCTGAAAATGCTAAATAGAAGGTACTTGGTTACTGTTGTCTTCGCTGCTGTGGTGGTATTTCAGGGCTGTTCTCATATAACGCTGCTTCGTACTGAAGAGCTCCGTGAGGTACAGAGTAGGGTCGACTCTTTGCATAACAATATGTCCCAGACGCAGCGGGAGCTGATGCAAGAGCAGAAGGCAAACAGCGAAATGCTGCGTCTTATGCGTGCAGACCAGCAAATACGTTTCAATCAGATTGAACGACAGGTTTCTGCTATAGAGAATAATATTTCGGAAAACCTCCTCAGATTGGCACAAATTGATCAGAAAACATCGGAGTTTTCACGTCGGTTAGAGGAAAAGTTGTCTGCTGATTCGCTTGAGACCGTTTCGAGAAGACGGGAAATTGAGCACCTCTTCAAACTCGCACGGAGTGATTTTGATGCAGGACGGTATGATCTGGCAATAAGTGGATTTGAGGACATTATTGGGCAGTTTCCTGAAACAGAAGAGGCTATAAAATCCAAATACTGGATTGCCGAGAGCCATTATGCCAAAAGGGATTTTGAAACAGCCGAACAGGTGTACCTTGATTTTATTCGAAGCCATGCTGATCGACCCGAAATCTGTGTTGCCTTTTACAAACTGGGACTGTCGTATGAGCATCAGAACAAAATGAAATCAAGAGAGATGGTCTGGAGAAGAATGTTAAAGCACTGCCCCGATTCTCAGGAGGCTAAGATTGTTGAAAACCTGCTTGATGATGAATAGCTGTTTTTACCTCTGAGTGAATTGGGGATTCTGTCCGAGTCTGGGTAGACACAAACAAGGATATGGTCTCACTACTGCGAAGGCGACTGGGTTATAATAACACTTAGGTCATGCTTGTTACACTGAGTCCCGGCGTAAAGTCGGGATTCTTATTGGCCCTATTGAGCTGTTCCTGATTGCGCAGGATTAAAGGGAGTATCAACCCTTCGACAAGTAACTCAGGGTGAAACAGAGTAGCAGTGTTGATACTGGGCATACATGGTTAGTGTATCGCGGCCAGCCTCAAAGGATGGCATCAAGTCCACACAGTGGGCATTACTGTGGGATACCCACAACGGCTGCCTTTGTGACCAATGGCTCCAGTACTCGCCTTAGGAGGCTCTGGAGAAGAATCATCTGTTCAATGATACTTTTTGGTTGACTTATTTTTCCAACCAACATATATTTAGAAGTCCAAAAGATGTGGCAGCGTAGCTCAGTAGGTTAGAGCAGTGGAATCATAATCCACGTGTCGGGGGTTCGACTCCCTCCGCTGCTACCATTTTCCTCCTCCATGTACTGCACTGTTAATGTATAATTCCTCAACTCCCGAACAAGCAGTTATCGACTTTTGCAACACCAACCTGAAAAAACAGAGTGCCATACTTCTATGTGTAAGTGGTGGGGCAGATTCTGTGGCTATGTTACACCTTTTTGCTGACCGTTACAGGGATCTGTTCCTGAAAAAAATGTTTGTTGCTCATGTAAACCACGCCCTGCGGGGTGAAGAGTCCGATGAAGACCAGCGGTATGTAAAGCAAATTGCAGAAACACTGGGAGTTGATTGCTTCTCCCGCAGGCTTGAAAGCCGAACTCAAGAGTCGGGGAGTTTGGAAGAGTGGGCGAGAACTGAGCGATACAACTACTTTCTCCAGTTAAAAAAGTCCCTTGGGATTGATTATATCGCCACTGCTCACACCGCGGATGATCAGGCGGAGACCGTCTTGATGCGTCTGTTTCGTGGCGCTGGGCTGAGAGGTCTAAGGGGTATTTTACCCGTTCGTGAAGACGGGGTGATAAGGCCGTTATTAGGCGTTAACAGGCTGCAGCTCCTGGAGTGGCTTGAGAAAAGAAAAATAGCCTATCGAGTTGATTCATCGAATATGGATCAGACTTTCAAACGAAACTGGGTGCGGCTGGCCGTTTTACCCAGTATTAAAAACCAGGAACCAGAGGTGGTGGAGAATTTATCCTTCTTTGCTGCACGGATGCTTGATCTTGGTAAATTCGTGGACAAAGAGATAAATAAATGGCTCGATAGCCACGTACTGAAAAGCAGTAAGGGCTTGCTTGCAATAGATAAAGAGGGCTTTAAGGAAGGGGCTCTGGCAACAGAAGCGATTGTGGAATTGTACCGGCAACAGGGGATACCCCTTATCCGAGGACACATTGAAGACACCGTTAAAGCTGGTTTGCAGACCAGCGAGGGGGGAGTGAAACTGCTTCCCGGCGGGTGGCGTTTAATCAATAAAAGAGATGAGTTGCTTCTGGAAAAAAATGGCCTTTCAGGGGCGGTTTTTTTCTGCACACTTGATTTAATTGGTGAAACCCGTTGCGATGCGGCAGGTGCAAAAATTCTCATTTCAGGATTCAGGGAGCCTAAGGGAACTATTCCCCGCGACAATAAAACTGTCTGGCTCGACGTAAAAGAGGAAGACCTGCCGTTGGTTTTCCGAACCGTTGAAGATAAAGACCAGTTTTGGCCCCTGGGTGGCAGAGGGCCGTTAAAAACAAAACAATTTCTCTCAAAACAGGGGATTTCAAGGTCACGACGGGATCGCACGGGGGTTGTGGTAACTGCAAGGGGAGAGGTTGTATGGGTACCGGGGGTGCGTATCTCCCATGCTTTCAGGGTAAGGGAAGGTTGCAGGAGAGTTTTTATCATTTCTTATCAACCATATAACTGATTTATTTATTTTGTCTGTACATGCTTTGTTTATACCAATATTTTAGTGGAGGATACATTTGGGTTCTGAAAACAAAAAAAACAAAGATCTTAGAGGCAACCCCTCTGAGAACGAGCGTAAGGGAAATGACAAGAAGGGGCCGCGCAAAGATCCCTCAAAGAAGATATTGTTATGGTTGATTATAACTGTGGTGTTCATACTTGGCTTACGATCAATTGAAAATTTTAATACACATAAGGAAACAGAGCTTACTTATAGTCAATTCAGAGAGCTGATTACGGGTGATGCAGAGATAACCAAAGCCAGTGTTGTACAAAAGGGTGATAACAGGGCTCTGCTTCGGGGTGAAGTCGCCAGGCCTTTGGATATTGCAGCGCTTGGGGGTATTGAAGAAGCACCTCCGGGCGGCGAATTTGTTGTTAATCTCCCTTTCGTTGACTCTGAGATGCTACGGGAATGGGATGAGAAAGGTTTTCAGTATACCTTTGAGCAGGAAAATATCTGGGGGAATGTGCTGTTAAGCATGTTGCCGTATCTGCTTTTGATAATGATATGGATATTTTTCATACGCAGAATGAATTCAGGCCAGAAGGGGATGTTCTCTTTTGGAAAGAGTAAGGCAAAACTTCACTCTCTCGACCGACCTCAGAATACCTTTGCTGATGCAGCGGGTGTTGAAGAGGCAAAGGCTGAGCTTTCTGAAATAATCGACTTTCTAAAGGATCCCTCAAAATTTAAAAAACTTGGTGGGAAAATTCCAAAGGGTGTTCTTCTTCTGGGGCCTCCGGGAACTGGAAAAACGCTTCTTGCCAGATGTGTGGCAGGTGAAGCAGGGGTTCCGTTTCTGTCAATGAGCGGATCCGATTTTGTGGAGATGTTTGTAGGGGTTGGTGCTTCGAGGGTCAGAGACCTTTTTGACACCGCCAAGAAAAGTTCGCCGTGTATCGTTTTCATTGATGAAATTGATGCTGTTGGGCGCCAGCGCGGGGCGGGAGTTGGTGGTGGTCATGATGAAAGGGAGCAGACTCTTAACCAGATGCTTGTTGAGATGGATGGATTTGAGGCAAACTCAGGAGTGATATTGATCGCTGCAACCAATCGTTCCGATGTACTTGATCCGGCACTTTTACGACCAGGACGCTTTGATCGCCAGGTGGTGGTTGATGTGCCCGATGTCAGGGGTCGTGAGGGCATCTTAAAAGTGCATGCTGCAAAAACCCCGCTTGCACCGGATGTCGATTTACATACAATTGCCCGTGGTACACCTGGGTTTGTGGGAGCAGATCTGGCCAATCTGGTTAATGAAGCATCACTTATGGCTGCAAGATTTGGGCAGGACTATGTAACAATGCTTGATTTTGAAGAGGCCAAGGACAAGGTGTTAATGGGCGCAGAGAGAAAAAGTCTGGTGCTTTATGAAAAGGAAAAAGAGATTACTGCCTATCACGAAGCAGGCCATGCGATCTCCAATATATACTGTGAAGAAGCGGATCCTCTGCATAAAGTCACCATTATACCGCGTGGAAGAGCATTGGGAGTAACATTTTCCCTTCCCGGAGAGGATAAACACAGCTATACAAAACAGTATATCCTGGACAGAGTCTGCATAATGTTAGCCGGAAGAACTGCAGA
>SKJJ01000072.1 GCA_007115975.1 Chitinispirillum sp. | reverse complement strand
TTCTGCGGGTTGTAATCGAAAAAAAAGCTGGAACATAAGCACAGACTATGAAGTATTCGGGGACAATCTGATCTGAAAGGCAGTTATGAAAAAGATTGTTAATGTCCTTCTTTTCTATCTCTATGAACCGGAATGCATCCAGCAAAGCTTGGCTGAGGTTTTTGATACTGCCATAACGTTTGATCATATTGGTGATAAGTGAACCATGTTCGATCAATTGGTTGATGGTGTGTGCCATCTGTAAACAAAAGCAGAAGCATTTAGCAGCATTTTCGTTTTCGCAATAGACATGTTCCAGATTGTACCCGCAGTTTTTTTGTGTGTTAAATCCCTGATTTTCAATGTTCCATCGTTGCCTTCCTCCTCTGTTGGCCAGTGAACAGACGGTTGTTCGTGTCGGTTTTACATTTGTCAGGTAGAGATATCGTTTGCTTTTGCCGGTTGTTTTATCGGTATCCAGACTCTCAATGAGGTGCAGTTCATGCTCATGGTATACAATGCCGGTGCCCACGAGATTTTCTGCTCGGCTGTATCTGTCTGCCAATTGCAACGGTTATCTGTTTGCAGGAGAAGAAGGCTTTGAAACTCTTCAAACACCGATGGGATGGAGCCCTCTTTAAAGTTAATGATATAGGTCCATTTGTTTTCTCTGCATATATCCTTACTGTTGCTGATAAAATTCTCTCAAGAGGATTCAGCCGGCCGAGCTCTTTTGGCTTTACTATAGATGAGCAGTGGTACCTGTGGGTGGATTTATTTAATTGATATCCCTTACCAGACGTACTGAAAAGGCTCTCTTCTTAGTGGTGCTATAACTGAGCACATGTGAGGACTGGTTGAACAGACAACGGAAATAGGCTTTTAATTGATCGTTTGGTGTAGAGCTCCACCAGAACCCATAGGTACCGATAAGATCAAACTTACCCTGTTCACTGCGAAACCCTCCAGGAAGAGCGGTGAACCGACTCATATTTGTTGCACTGGTGTTTGGTGATTTCCAGTCAAGCTCCCCGACACTCTTCATTTTTCCACCTGCAGCAGCAGCTCCTCCAAGGTACTCAGACAACCTCATCCAATCCAGATCCGTGGGGACTCTCCATCCCTCGGGTGCGATTTCTCTTGGGTTGAGCGGGTCGACTACGTACCAGTTATAGAGCAGTCCGTAGCGGCTGCTTTTGTTGTCATAAATACAATAAGCGGCAGTTAAGAGAGTGCCCCACTCATCCTGACCTGATACAAGAGGAATCGGTGTTCCATCAGCATATTTTGTGGTACGAAGATTTTCCACTGTCCAGAGCTGGTTTCCAATCGCAACGGTGGTGTACGTGTTGCCATCGGGATCAGTTAAACTGTTGGTTGTGAGTGCCCATTGTTGTTCAATCGGTTGTGCCCACCCTGCATGGAGCGTTATGTCACCGGTAACTGCATCACTGCCAAAACGCCATCTCTGAGAAAGGTGTTCATCAAGATACCATCCATCGAATACTTTTAGACTCAGAACCGGTGGCGGAGGCGGTTCCACAGTTCCACCATCCCTTATTTGCCGTGGCGGCACAGGAGTTCCACCGCGGGAATTAAAAATGACAGTGTGAACGGGTTGTTCAACTACCTCATTCCACTTGGCATAGAGAGTCATATCAGCCGAAACAACATTGCCGCCAAAATCCCATCTCGCAGTATGGTGCTCATCACTGTACCAACCATCAAAGGTGTGTCCGTAGAGATCCGGCGCCGGGGGCTGGGCGACAAGAGCACCGGTGCTTATCTGCTGAGGCGGAACAGATGATCCGCCGCGGGAATTAAAATTGACAGTATGAACGGAGTGGTCAGCTATCGGATTCCACTTTGCATACAGAGTCATATCAGCCGAAACAACATCACTGCCAAAATCCCACCTTAGGGCAAGTTGCTCATCACTATACCACCCGTTGAATAAGTAACCATTGCGACCTGGTGGAGGGGGCTCAGCCACAGGAGCCCCATCGGTAATTTCCTGAGACGAAACGTGGCTTCCACCGTTGGAGTTAAAATAGACGGTATAAGCAGTACTACCCGTTGGGGTATCAAAGCAACCTGAAAGAAAAATGGCTATAATTGCTAAAAACTTAAGTCCTGTTGTCCTCATGAATTCTGGCCCTTTATGCATCAAGTTGTTTGCGGTGATCACGTTCTGTAATTCACCCCCGCCCCTGTGAGCCTTGTGAAGGACAATAACCTCACGTAAGCTTCACCGAGCAGGATGTATAAAATAAGAAATAACCCCGCAAGTGGAAATAGAAAAAAGGTTTTTGGTAACATTGATGTCGGAGACGGACACGATCCCGGAGCAGCAGTAAGTGCAAAAGCGTGATTTTTTTTTTGACAGGGCTTGTATGGAGATGTATATTTAATGCGCATTATGGAAGAGTTTGGCCGTGATCTAAAACAAAATTGCTCAGCAGTTGGCACAGGTCCGATGCAATCGGTATTAACCGACAGAGAGCAGATAAAAAAATAATTGGTCAGTAGCTCAGTTGGCAGAGCAGGTGGCTGTTAACCACCTTGTCGGGGGTTCAAGTCCCTCCTGACCAGCCATTTATTAGATAAGGCTCCGTAAATCAACAACTTACGGAGCCTTTTTCTTTTTAAAAATTACATTTTAAGGT